>JAAELY010000263.1 GCA_024226335.1 bacterium | reverse complement strand
TCCTGGTAGTCGAGGATGCGCAGACGTTCTCGTGCGTCGATCATCAGGTTCTGACTCTGGTAGTCGCGAAGGCAGACCACCCGCGGAAGCACCTCGATGGCTCCGGCCAGGGCGTCGAGTGCTTCGCGCAGAGTACCGGTCTCGGAACCCCGGAGTCCGTGCTCGACGAAGGTCTGCAATTCGAAGGCGATCCACTCGCGATCGAACAGGCGACGGAAGGGAAGCTCCCCTTCGGGGGTCGCGCGGTGAAGCCGTGCGATCAAGCGGACCGCCTCGCGAAGGCGCGGTACCAGGCTGGTTTCCGGCAGGTCACAGAGATGAGTGTTTCCCAGGTCCTCGAGCAGGATCCATCGCTCGTCGTAGTCGACCGCGTAGATTTCGGGTACCGGCAGACCTCGCTGCGCCAGAAAAGCAGTCATGGCCACGAAGGGGATTTCATCGGGCGCGGAGCGCAGTCCCGGCGGAAGGATGGCGGGGTCTTCTGGAAGTGCGTGCATGAGGACGGCACTCGTGCCGTCTTCGAAACTCACTCGCCAGTAGTGCCGGGCACCGGCTCCGCCGGGGAGTTCATCGAAGCGGGCGATTCCCGTCCGTCGCAGCCCTTCGATCCATGCCTGAGCCCGCTTCATCGGCTTTCGCTTCGGCGTTCCCGCCGACATCCTTGCGGTCGCCGTCCGCGCCGATGGGTGCACTTGTGTCGCCGACTGTTCACTGCGAGCAGGATGCCGGTCCGCTGCGGGCGGATCAAGCATTCCGCAGTCTGCGGCGCTCGCGCGGGCAGTCTTCTAAGTTAGCCGGGATGAGAAAACCCCGGCTCCGTCACTCCTGGATTCGCCTCTGGAATCACGCCTGGATCGCCCTTGGTATCTCGATCTCGCTTCTTGCAGGTGAGGCCCAGGCGGAGAAGTTCGAGGAGAAGGCGCTTGAATCATTCGTGAATGATCCGGCGATCCGCGGTGCGAACCTTAGCGTGGTGCTCGAAGAACTCGCGACCGGCGAGCGCCTCCTGGAGCATTCGGCGGACCACGCGCGCGTTCCCGCTTCGAATCAGAAGCTGATGATCGCGACGGCCGCATTCGCACACTGGGGACCGACCTACCGCTTCGAGACGCCGATCTACGCGGACGGAAGCCTTCGCGACGGTGTGCTCGATGGAACGCTCTGGGTGGTCGGCAAAGGGGATCCCACGCTGGTCTCTGAAAGTCTCTGGAAACTGGCCGAGGAATTGCGCTTGCTGGGCATCAGGGAGATCAAGCGGGGCATTGGCATCGATCAGAGTTACTTCGATGGAGTCACGATTCATCCCGACTGGCAGCCCGCTTCTGCGCGTGCCTACAACGCACGCGTGGCGGCCTTCGCGGCCAACTACTCGTCCTTTCGCATCGAGGTCCGGCCCGGCCCGGCAATCGGAAAGCCCGCGCAGGTCGATGTTGCACCGATGGTTTCGTATTTTCGCACCCGCTCGGATGCGCTCACGGTAAAGGGCAAGTCGCGGCTCGATCTTTCGATCGTGCGTCTGGCGGACGGCATCGGTGAACAGGTGCGCATTCGAGGATCGGTTCCCATCAAAGCCGAACCCCGGGCCTACTGGCGGGCGGTCTCGCAACCGGGACCCTATGCATCGGCGATCCTGCGCAGGCAGCTGGAAGCTCAGGGAATTCGCGTCACGGGTTCCACTCGCTTCGGTTCGCTGCCGGAGTCGGCGCGTGAGCTGATGCGTTTCAAGGGGGCTCCACTGGGCGAGAACGTGAAGAAGCTCAACAAGTGGAGCAATAACTTCATCGCCGAGCAACTCACGAAGGCACTCGGCGCCGAGATCTACGGAGCTCCAGGGTCCTGGGAAAAGGGCACGCGAGCGATCGGGGACCATCTGCGTTCAATCGGCCTCGACGCTGGCCATGAAGTGATTGCCGACGGCTCCGGTCTCTCGCCGCGCAATCGCATCTCGGCCGCGATTCTCACAGCGTTGATTCGCGACGCCGTAGCGCGTTTCGACTACGGGCCGGAATTTCTGGCGTCTCTGCCGCTGGGGGGACTCGATGGCACTCTGCGCGACCGGATGAACGGCAGCGCGATCCCTGTCCGCGGCAAGACCGGGCATCTGCGCAGGGTCTCGTCGCTCAGTGGTGTACTGCCCGCGGCCAGCGGGCGACGGCGGGTCTTTTCGATTCTGGTCAACGGTGCGAAGGGCGGGGCCCTCGAGGTCGACCGGGCGATCGATGCACTGGTTGCGGGAATGGCGGGGAGAGTTTCGGAAGAAGCACCGGCAGCGGCGTCAGACTAGCCTCGGATACCCGGCCCGGAATACTACGCCGTCTCGCGACGCGCCCCGATCAGATGACCGGGTCAGCGCGTTGCTTTCTTGTTGAAGTCGAGCCGAGCCATCACCTTCGATGCGTACTTCTCCGGGACGCCCGCCCCCCTGCGGACGCGGCGATCGACTGCGCCGGGTCCCCAGTTGTACGCAGCCAGGGCCTTGTCCCAGTCCTCATACCTCTCGTATAGGAATGCGAGATAGGAAGTGCCGAGTTTCACGTTCACATGAGGGTCGAAAAGCGTCTCGGATCCGTACCACTCGATTCCCAGCTTGCGGGCCTGCATCTCTCCGGTTGCGGGCATGAGTTGCATCAGTCCAAGCGCTCCCACGCTGGAACGCGCGAAATTCGAGAACCCGCTCTCTGTGTGGATGACTGCCGCGACCAGCTTTGCATCGATCTTGTACCGGTCGGCCTCTTCGATGATCGTACGTGCAACCGCCTCGACTTCAAACGGAGCAAGCCCCGACTGGAAATGCGAGAAGCTGTCGAGGACGAACCCGAGGCGACGATCGATCGGTTCGACGGCTGCGACGGCAGGCTCAACGGCCGGAGGGGCAGCGTCGACGGAGGCCTGGAAGGGAGTCGCCTTTGTCAGACCGCAGATGGAAAAAGCAACGATACATCCGATGAGCTTGATCGACTTATCCAAGAGCAATAGGAATCCCCACGGCCTTGAGAACGAAGTAGTTGTTTGCAGAGGCCCATGCGGGCAGCACGGTGAGCACGACCAGCAGTGCGAGCCTGAGCTTTGGGGGGACACTCCGGGTGACTACGAGGAAGCCCACAGCCAGAGTCGTCATTCCCATTTCAAACACGAGCCCTTCGAGAAGGCCAAGAGTCTCGAAGAGCCAGCGAGCGATCGGATTGACCTCGACGATCTCAAAGCCCGGGACGGGCTCGCGCAGACACAGATATGTGGTCGCGTTGTCCGTCAGGTTGAAAAGAACCACCAGGGCGCCGAGCAAGAATCTCATCCAAGTCCTCCGAATTCGGTCGGAGGAACTTCAAGATGCGTGCCGCAGCGCAGTGATGGCGCCGTTTCCTCAAGTGAGCCTTTAGCTTGGGCCGGCTCGTGCTAGCCCGTGCGCACGCACGAGTTCGCGAGTAGGAAGGCGAATTCCCAGAATCTGGGTAGTCAGGTGCTCTTCTTGGGCAGGTATGGCCCCTGGAGTCGCCTTAGTTGCGTCGGGTCTGCTTCCCTTTGCCGAGCAGGAGCCAATCGAGGGAGATGTTCTCCTTGATTGCGAGCGTGATCAGGAAATCCGCGTGGGGCGTCGTTCCGTTCTCGTAGCGGTTGACGTTCTGCTGGAAGACGCCGAGCTCGCGAGCGAAAGAGCGTTGTGAGCGATCACCACGGATCTGTTCGAGACGCAGCGGTATCTGCCTCTTGAACCGCTCCAGACTAGCCTTTGTGACTTTCGGACCTTTTGCTGAAGAGGTTCGAGAAGCCGCCGATCGCGTTGCCATTGCTGTCCTTTCTCTTCATCCTTGAAATGCTGTGGGTACTGGTTGTGCGAGCTGCCTTCCGGTGTTCTGCGGGTGCCTGCCCGGTTCGCGACCGGGAGGAACGAGGATTCCGGAGCCCGTTTTCGATGCCTGCGTCCGACTCTTCGCCTACTCGAAGGAGTGGCACGGGGAACACTCCTTCTTGATATCGCACTCAAAATCCGATGATCTCGGCATCGACGCGGCTAAGCTACCTGAATTGGCGGCGCATGTCGTGTCGGGTCAGTCGGGAGGGATGGTTTCGATGCGGGTTGTTGCCGGTCGACTGCGCAGTCGGCGACTCCAGACAGTTTCGGGCAGCGAGACTCGCCCGACGACGGATCGGGCCCGGGCCGGGTTGTTCGACTGGCTGGGAAATGCAGTGACCGGCTCGGTGTTGGACTTGTACGCGGGCTCGGGTTCGCTCGGGATCGAAGCGCTGTCCAGGAACTGCCACGAGGCGGTGTTCGTCGAGCGCAATCGGCGCAGCGTCGCGGTCTTGCGCGAGAACCTGCGCGCGCTCGATCTGCAATCGGAATCGCAGATCATGGCTCAGGACGTGAAGCGCGCCGTCCCGTTGTTGATCGAGTCCTCCAGGGCGTTTGATCTAGTCCTGTCAGATCCTCCTTACACCGATCCAGCTGCTGCCGCGTTGCAGAAGAATCCCGAAAACGCGCGACTCCTGGCGCCAGGAGGAGCCTGGATCATCCAGAGAGACGCACGCTCGCCCCGCAGCCAGCCTCCCGGTTTGCTATACCGGGCCTCCAGAGCCTACGGCGAGACGACTTTCGACTGGTTCGAGCCAGAACTGAATGAGGAGGGTGCTAGAGCATGAAGCGAGTCGCGGTCTATCCGGCCAGCTTCGATCCGATCACAAACGGCCATCTCGACCTGATCGATCGGGCGTCCAGCCTGTTCGATGAACTGGTCGTCGCGGTGGCCACCAACGTCGAAAAGGGCGGGACCTTCACGGTCGAAGAGCGGGTCGAGATGATCCGGGAAGTGCTCAAGGGCCGGGAGAACATCCGCGTGGACACGATCAGCGGGTTGTTGGTGGAGTATATGCGCTCCCAGAAATCGCGGGTCGTGATTCGCGGAATGCGGGCTCTTTCCGACTTCGAGTACGAATTCGAGATGGCGCTGATGAACAGCCATCTCTTTCCGGAAATGGAGACCGTGTTCCTCATGACTAGCGAGCGCTGGTTCTACGTCAGCAGCTCCCGACTTCGGGAACTAGTCCGGTTCGGGACGGATGTCAGCGAGTTCGTGCCCGAGGGGGTCTACGAGCGGCTGAAGGAGCGCCTCGGGGGTTGACCGGCATTGAACCCGTTCTTCGGACCACGACTCAGGCGTCGCGACCTATTCCGAGTTCCTTCATCTTGAGCTGAAGCCCGCGCCGCGAGAGGCCCAGGTTCTCGGCCGCTCGGGTCACATTGCCCTGTGTCGCGCGCAGCGCCTCCAGGATCGCGTCGCGCTCGATCTGACGCGTCGCGGTTCGGATGCGGTCTTTCAAGGTGAGAGGCCCATTCGCGGCGTCCGGAGTTTCCCCGCGCAACGCGGCGAGTTCGCCTGGCAGGTCCGAGAGTTCTACGACCGAGCCTTCGCATAGCAGTGTGGCTCGCTCGATCGCGTTCTCCAGTTCGCGGATATTGCCGGGCCAGGAGTGCATCTGCAGTGCGGCCATGGCCGCGGGAGTGATCGAATCTACCTGACGGTTTGCTCGCCTCGCGAAGCGCTGCAGGAAGAGTTTCGCGAGGGCCGGAACGTCTTCGAGTCGCTCCCGCAAGGGCGGCAGTTGAATCGGCACGACGTGCAAGCGGTAGAAAAGGTCTTCGCGGAAACGTCCCGCCTGCACTTCCTTTTGCAGGTCCCGGTTGGTTGCGGCGACCAGACGTACGTCGACCGAGATCGTGTGAGTGCCGCCCACGTGGTAGAAGCGGCCCTCCTGAATGGCTCGCAGGAGTTTGGGTTGCGCGGAAAGCGGCATCTCTCCGATCTCGTCGAGAAACAGAGTGCCGCCGTCAGCCAGTTCGAAGCGGCCGGGCTTGCGCGTGGCAGCGCCGGTGAAAGCTCCTTTCTCGTGGCCGAACAACTCGCTTTCGAGCAGGCCATCGGGGATGGCCGCGCAGTTGATCTTGACGAATGGACAGTCTGCGCGTTCGCTCTGCCGGTGTACGCTGCGCGCGACCAGTTCCTTGCCGGTTCCGCTCTCACCCATGATCAGCACCGTCGCCGGTGTAGGTGCGGCTCGCCGGACCACGTGTTTGACCGCTCGCAGGGCCTGGCTATCGCCTAGCAGGAGACGTTCGGGATCCTCATCACTCGAGATCCGCGCTTCGCGATCATCGAGGCGGCGCGTATTGACGGCCTTTACGATTACCTGGCCGATCTCGTCGGGATCGAAGGGTTTGGTCAGGAAGTCGAAGGCGCCCCGTTTGAGTGCATCGACCGCGCCACCGACGGTTCCGTGCGCCGTCAGAAGCACCGTCGGGATATCGGGATGGAGTTTCTGGACTTCATCGAGGAGTTCGAGTCCGTTCATGTGTGGCATCTTCAGATCGGTCAAGATGGCGTCGACGCGTTCGTCCTCGAGCATGCGCAGAGCGCTCACGCCGTCACCGGTTTCCAGCGTCTCGAAGCCTTCCCTGTGAAGCAGTGCCGAGAGCACGCGGCGCATGTTCGCCTCGTTCTCGACGATCAGGATGGTCCCTTCTCGCTTCACGCTGCCTGTTCCTCTTCCGGGCCTTCGGGACCGCTGGGGCTGAGGAGGATGCGAACCAACGTGCCTTCTCCCGGTCGGGAGTGCAATTCGATGCTTCCGTTCTGGGAGCGGATCAAGCGTTCGCACAGCGCGAGGCCCATGCCCGTGCCGCGTTCCTTGGTCGTGAAAAACGGTACGAAGGCGCGTTCGTGGGTGGCTTCGTCCATTCCCGGTCCGTCATCTTCGATCACGATCTCGACGCCAGCGGCTTCGCCTTCCAAACCGATGTTGCTGCGCGTGTGAATCTGAATACGGCCGGAGTCTTCGAGCGCCTCGAAAGCGTTTTGTACGATATTGATCAGAACGCGTTCGAGTTGAGTTGCATCGCCGCGAATCGTAGGCAGATCGTCTTCTGCTTCGATCGTAATCTGGATGTTCGATTCGGCTTGTGCGCGTATGACCGATCTCGCGCATTCCTCCACGAACTGCCCGACTCCCTTGATGACCGAGTTATGTGTCGAGGGGCGCGCGTAGTCGAGAAACGACTCGACGACCCGGTTCAAGCGCAGGACCTCCTCGACGATCAACTCGTGGAATTCGGCATTCTGGTCGTCATCCGAATCGAGTACGGCAATCGCTCCGCGAATCGCCGCGAGCGGATTGCGAATCTCGTGCGCGAGTCCGGTGGCCATCTCGCCCAGGCTCGCGAGTCGATCGCGTGCGCGGATGCGCTCAAAGGTCTTTGAGTTCTGGATGCTCACGGCCACGAGGTCCGCGATCTGCCGCAGTAGCCTGATTTCATCGGTCGAAAAGCTCTCTTCGGAGCGCGCGTCGCTCAGGGTCCAGAAGCCGACGACTTGATCTTCGGCGCACAGCGGCAGGACCAGTTGCGCATCGAATCCGCGCAGAATCCGCAGCAGGGTTTCCAACCTCTCGTGTTCCCGAGTGTCGCGCTCGCCCAGTTGCGAGACTTCGAGTTCGGAAGCCAGCAGGATCGGGCTTTCCTCCAATGCAGATACGAAGGTCGGATCTCGCATCAGGCTTACCCGTGTGCGCGGGGACAGGCCGATGCTCCCGGCCTGTTGGAAACCGACGTTCGCATCGTCGCGCAGGAAGAGTGAAGAGGCACGCAACTGATGAGTCTTCTCGAGACAGCCGAATAGCTCCAGAAGGAGTTCGTCGAGCGAAAGGATCTGTCCCAGCCGCTCGCGCAAGGGCTCGAGGCTGCGCTCGAGTTCGAGGCGCTCGGCGACGAAGCGGCGATCCATTGCGGCCTGGATGCGCTCGCGCATGGGTTCGAATGCGAACAGAAGTGCAAACGACGCGATGAATGCGTTGAATACGAAAAGGTCGATTCGCTCGCCGACCCAGATGCGAATCCCGGCAAAGAACCCCGCGAGGCAGACAGCCATGAGCGTCAAGGCGATCGCATTGCCCATGAGCTGGCGGAGATCGGCGACGCGCACCCTCGCCAGGTGCAGATACCCGGCGTACAGATAGAGCAGGGGCGGGAGCAAGGTGCCGACTCGAGGAAGTTCGAATTGCCACAGGATCAGATCACCGGCCACGCCCAGGATCACGATCGCATGCGCGATCGACAGGTAACGCAGTCGGACGTGTTCCGGTGAGGCATCGATCGCCGGAAGGGGTGAAAAGCGCGCCAGGACCCAGGCTCCGGCCAGAACCCCGGCGAAGGCCCACACGTGGATTGCCGCGGAGAGTTCCCGAGGTCGCGCTTCGAGCACGACTCCGGCGAACATCACGACGGGGGGCAGCAGGAGCAGCGGTCTGAGTGCGGACAGGTATCGGTTTCGCTCCGTCAGGTAGAGGGCCGAAGTCAGGGCGGTCGGGCCGAGAGCCAGGAGGCCAGTCTGTGAGGCTTCGTGGCCCCATTCGAGGCCCAGGCCGGCCATTCCGCGACCGAAACACCACAATCCGTAGGCGAGCGTCAGCGCGGCGAAGCTCAAGGTCGCCGTCTCGCGTCTCTGAACGAGAATCGCGATCAGCAGGACGGCCGCAGCCGCCGTACCCATGAATGCGCTCTGGATCTCCATTGAAGACGGGCTCCGCCTGGAAGCCCACTACTCTTCGGGCAGTTGGGCGAGGAGCCTGATTTTTCCCTCATGGACATGGACATGGACGAGGCGCCAATGTTCGCCGACCCTGGGAGGCCCTGATTGACAGTCCGAACCCTCACCGCTAAGGTCGATTGAAGTGCTTGGAATCAAAAGGGAATTCCTGAATTGAGCAGAGCTTCCGGGTGAGTCGTATCCTTTTGGGCCTATGCGGGGGCATCGCCGCCTACAAGGCCTGCGAGTTGGTGCGCCTTTTGGTCAAGCGCGGCCATGAGGTTCGCGTGGTGGCGACGCCCAATGCCCTCGAGTTCGTCTCGGAGCTCTCGCTGCAGACCGTGTCCGGCGCCCCGGTCCGATCGGAACTCCTTTCCATGTCCGGCGAGTCCGAGATCTCGCATATCGAACTGGCCGACTGGGCTGAGGTCGCGCTGATCGCCCCGGCGACCGCCAATACGCTGGCGAAGCTCGCCCACGGAATCGCCGACGATCTGCTCACGACGGTCTGCCTGGCGACTCAGGCGCGCCTGGTCCTGGCCCCGGCCATGAACGTGAATATGTACGCCCACCCGGCGACGCAGGAAAACCTGGCCACGCTGGCCAAGCGCGGGGCGAGTATCGTGGGACCGGCTTCGGGCGAACTCGCCTGTGGCTGGGAGGGTGAGGGTCGTCTGGTCGATCTCGAGGTGATCGCCGCTTCTGCCGAGCGGGCGATTTCTGTTGACGATCTGGCAGGTGAGGTCGTGTTGATCACTGCTGGCCCCACGGAAGAACCCATCGACCCGGTGCGCGTGCTCACCAATCGCTCGTCTGGAAAGATGGGCTTCGCGCTGGCCGAAGCTGCCGCCCGTCGCGGTGCAGAAGTCATCCTGGTCTCGGGACCGGTACATCTGCCTACGCCGTTTGGTGTCGACCGAATCGACGTTCGCACGGCGGTCGAGATGCGAGACAGCGTTCGCCAGAGCCTCCCGCGTGTGAGCCTGGCGATCCTGGCAGCGGCCGTGGCGGATTTCGCACCTTCGGCGGCGGCGCCGCGCAAGATCAAGCGTGCGGGCACGGAGCGGATGACGCTCGAACTGGAACGCAATCCGGATATCCTGGCCGAAATCGTCGCCGATCGGGGCCAGCGAACGGTCGTGGGTTTCGCTGCTGAAACCGATCGCGTGCTCGAGAATGCGCGCGACAAACTGACTCGCAAAGGCTGCGACCTGATCGTCGTCAACGACGTTTCGCGCTCGGACATCGGTTTCGACGTCGAGGGAAACGAGGTCAGCATTCTCGGTCCGGGCGGGGAAGATGTGGTCGAGGTCCCTTATGCGCCCAAGTTCGAAGTCGCGCAGCGCATCCTGGACCGCGCCGCAGAGGTGCATCGCAGATGACGTACCGCCATGGACTCTGGGCCATCGCGCTCACCCTGTTCTTCGTCCGACCGGCGCTCGCGTCGACCGTCTACGTAGCCACGGTGTCCGACGCGATCGGTCCGGCGATTTCCGATTATCTGGACAAGGCGATCAAAGCGGCCGACGAGGCGGGTGCAGATCTGCTGGTCTTGGAACTCGACACGCCAGGCGGGTTGCTCACGACTACGAAGGATATCGTCTCGTCGATCTTGAATGCGCCGTTGCCCGTCGCGGTGTTTGTTTCGCCGCGCGGCGCCTGGGCGGCTTCGGCCGGCACGTTCATAACGATGGCCGGTCACATCGCTGCGATGGCACCGGGGACGAGTATCGGTGCGGCTCACCCGGTCAGCAGTTTCGGTTCCAATCCCAAGCCACCGACTGTGCCGAAAGAGGACGGCGAGGAAGGCGAAGAACCCGCCCAAGGGGGCGCTACGGACTTTGCAGCCGAGAAGGCCGAGAATTTTACCGTGGCGTTCATCGAGTCGATCGCGGAAGAACGCGAACGCAACGTCGAGTGGGCAGTCGACGCCGTACGCAATTCAGTGGCCATCAAGCAGTCCGAAGCACTCGAGAAGAACGTGATCGACCTGGTTGCCGAGGATCTCGACCATCTGCTCGAGCAGCTTCACGGTCGCGTGGTGAAAGTCGGTCGCGGCGAAGTGGTGCTCGACACCGAGAACGCCCAGGTGCACTACTTCGAAATGGATCTGATCAATCGGATCTTCGCGGTGATCGGAAATCCATCGGTTGCCTTCCTGTTATTCCTGGCCGGAGCCGCAGGCCTGTACATCGAAGTGCAGAATCCCGGATTGATCGTGCCCGGCTCCATCGGAGTCGTATGTCTGATCCTGGCGGGTCTCGCCCTGCAGATCATTCCCTTCAACTGGATCGGGCTCATCCTGATCCTCGCCGGGCTGGGCCTGCTGGTCGCCGAGATCTTCATCACCAGCTTCGGCGTGCTCTTCGCTCTGGGCATCTCCTGCTTTGCCGCCGGAGCGTATCTGGTGTTTCGGGTGCCCGAACTCTCCGACCTCGCGGTTCCGGTGGTCTCCGTCATCCTGCCCACCGTTCTGGTGCTGGCCGGATTCATGGGCATCGTGATCTACGGCGTTTCGAAGAGCTTTCAGCGACCGCAGTTCGCGGGGGTCGAGAGCCTGATCGGGCAACAGGCGGTCGCCGACAGCGATAGCGATGCTGCCGGTCGGGGCCGGGTGCTCGTGCGCGGTGAACTCTGGACCGCCGAATCCGATAGCCAGATTCGGGAGGGCGACCGGGTCGAGATCGTGGAGGTGCAGGATCTGGTGGTCCGAGTGCGCCCAGTAGCGGCAACATCTTCCGACTCGGCCTAGAATACCCGCATGCCATTTCCATTCATTCTCATCATCCCGGTCGGAGTCCTGGTCATCTTCTGGATGGCCGTGCAGATACTCAAGGAGTACGAGCGCGGCGTAGTATTTCGCCTGGGCCGCTTCAGCGGCGTAAAGGAGGCCGGTCTTCGCCTGATCATTCCGGGCGTCGACCAGATGTTTCGCGTGAGTCTGCGAGAAGTCGTGATGGACGTACCCTCACAGGACGTCATCACGCTCGACAACGTCTCCGTCAAGGTGAACGCGGTTCTCTACTTTCGCGTGGTTCATCCCGAGCACGCGATCATCAAAGTAGAGAACTACCTATACGGAACTTCGCAGCTGGCGCAGACCACCTTGCGCAGCATCTGCGGTCAGGCGGAACTCGATACGCTGCTGGCGGATCGGGATCGCATCAACCGCGAATTGCAGCAGGAACTCGATCGCGGCACCGACCCCTGGGGCGTAAAGGTTCGGGCGGTCGAGATCAAGCACATCGATCTGCCTGCGGAGATGCAACGCGCCATGGCCAAACAGGCCGAGGCCGAACGCGAGCGGCGCGCCAAGATCATTCACGCAGAAGGAGAGTTCCAGGCGTCGGAACGCCTGCGCGAAGCCTCGGACATCATGACCCAATCGCCTTACACCCTGCAGTTGCGCTACATGCAGACCCTGTCGGAGATCGCTACGGAACAGAACTCGACGATTTTGTTTCCGCTACCCATCGACCTGGTGAAGCCGATCCTCGACGTTGCTGAGAATCACCGGAAAAAATCGGATAGCTGAGCGGTCGATCGTTCAGGGGGGGATGAGTTGAAGTCGGCGCCGCGATTGATGCTCCTTTTTGCGTTCATGGCGGCCGTCGGCGCCTACGGCTGGGTCGGCCTGTACCAGGTCGAACCGGATGAACAGGCCGTCGTGCTCAGGCTGGGCCGCTACTGGGTGACTCAGGGTCCCGGTCTGCAATGGCACGCGAAGTGGATCGACCGGCTTGAGATCCGTCCCGTCACGGTCACGTTTCGCGAAGAGTTCGGCTACACCACCTCGGAGCCGGGTGTCGAGTATCAGGATGATCCCGAGCAGCAGCGGCGCATGATCACCGGTGATACGAACCTGGTCAACGTGCAGTTCGTGGTTCAGTACCGGATCTCGAACCTCAAGGACTACCTTCTCAACGTCGCAGCGTCCGAGGTCGTCATCCGCGACACCGCCGAGGCGGCGATTCGCGCGGTCATCGGCGGGGAGCCGATCGATGGGGTGCTCACCGGTCTGAAGGCCAAGATCGCCAGCGATACGCAGCGCCAGATCCAGATGATCCTCGACGAGTACGGAGCGGGTATCGATGTGCGCTCCGTTCAATTGCAGGACGTACAACCGCCCGATCCGGTGAAAGAAGCTTTCGCCGAAGTGACGAGCGCCGAGCAGGATCGCGAGCGCATGGTTCTGGAGGCGCAGGGCTACGCGGACAAGATCCTTCCCGAAGCTCGAGGTGCCGCGGCGCAAGTGCTCAATCAGGCACATGCCTACAAGGAGGCGCGCATCCTGCGCGCGCAGGGGCAGGCCGACAGTTTCAACGCGGTACTCACTGAGTACAAAAAGGCCAAGGACGTGACCCGCATGCGTCTCTACATGGAAACGCTCGAGGAGATCCTGCCCCGCATGGACAAGGTCATTCTGGAAGAAGGGCAGGGCGGCAACGTCTTGCCGTATCTCCCGCTCGGTCGACGTGGAGCCCGGGAATGATGCGCTGGTTCCTCGCCCTCTCCGCCATCGTCGTCGCTCTGATCGGAGCGTTCTGCGTGATCATCATCGACGTGCGCGAACAGGCTTTCCGTACGGTCCTGGGTGATCCCGATTTCGAAATTCTGGGCCTCTACAAGAATCAGGCGGAGTTGATCGAGCCCGGCTTCTATGTGCGCATCCCCGGCCTACACCAGGTCCACCGCTTCGACCGGCGGCGTTTGCACTACGACGCTCGAACTTTCGAGGGTTTCACCAGCGAGAAGCTGCTGATCGAAGTCGACTACTACGCCATCTGGAAGATCGACCACCCGCGCACGTTCTACGAGAACTTTCCGAACATGGCCGAGGCGATCAAACGCCTCGATGACAGTACCTACAGCAAGGTACAGGAGACGATTCCGAAGAACTCCCTGAGTGACCTGCTGTCGGAGCGTCGCGAAGAGATCATCCGTTCGATCGCACAGGCGGCCAATGACGAGCTACG
>JAAELY010000262.1 GCA_024226335.1 bacterium | reverse complement strand
TTGCTGAATGTGGGAGACGTCGCGCGTGTCGAGAAGACCGTACGCGAACCGGCTGAATCGATCGCCCTGCTAGGCGGGCGACGGGGTATCGCGATCTCGGCGACGATGCAAGACGCCCACCGGGTGGACCTCTGGGCGGAGAACGCACACCGGACCATTCAGGACTTCCGCGCGGAGGTGCCGAGCGGGATCAAGCTCGACATCCTGTTTGATCAGAACTCCTACACCAGTGCGCGTCTCGGAAACCTGGTCACGAACCTTGTTGCAGGGTCCACGATCGTCGTCGCAGTCCTTCTGGTCATGATGGGCTTGCGCTCCGCGATCCTCGTCGCGACCGCCCTCCCCCTGACTGTCGGACTCGTGCTCGCCGAGATGTCGATGCTAGGCGTGCCGCTACATCAGATGTCGATCTCTGGCCTGATCATCGCGCTGGGCTTGCTGATCGACAACTCGATCGTTGTCGTCGACGAAATGAACGCGCGCATACGCCGCGGCACCACACCCGCCGCAGCCGTGCGCGAGACGATCGCCCACCTCCGCATTCCTCTCGCGGTTTCCACTATGACGACCGTGCTCGCATTTCTGCCGATCGTCCTGATGCCGGGGGGCGCCGGGGAATTCGTCGGCACGATCGCGGTCAGCGTCGGGCTGGCGATCACGAGTTCGTTCGCTCTCGCCATGACCGTAATTCCAGCACTGGCCGGGTACTTCCCGGCGAGTTCGGGCGACTCCGGTACGTGGTGGCGCGACGGATTCTCATCGTCGCGCCTGACCGGGCTCTTTCGCCGTTCTCTCCATCTCGCCCTCCGCAGGCCGGTACTCGGGATCGCAGCCTCGCTCGTCCTGCCGATCATCGGCTTCGCAGTCGGGCAGACGCTGCCGGAGCAGTTCTTCCCAGCCAGCGATCGCGACCAGTTCCAGGTGCAGGTCGTGCTCCCGGCTCAGACGTCCATCGCGACCACCCGAACCGAGGCTGAGCGCGCCCGCTCGATCATCCACGCCCACGCGGAGGTCATAGAGAGCCACTGGTTCATTGGAGAATCGACCGCGCGGGTCTACTACAACCTCTTCGACACGAACGACGGGCAATCCAGTTTTGCGGGTGCTTTCGTCACGACCCGTTCAGCCAGCGCCACCGAGGCCCTCCTCCCGAAGTTGCAGACCGAGCTCACCCAGGCTTTCCCGCGCGCTCGAATCGTCGCTCTGCCCTTCGAACAAGGCCCCCCGTTCGAGGCACCGATCGAGGTGCGCATCACCGGCCCCGATCTGGAGATCTTGCGGCGACTCGGTGAGGACGTGCGTCGAGTGCTGATCGAGACCGACGGAGTCACCTACACCGCTGCCAAGCTCTCCGGGGGCGAGCCGAAGCTCATCCTGGCCACGGACGAGGCAGAGGCCCGCCTGGCCGACCTCGAACTCGTCGGCATAGCACGCCAGCTCGACGCACGCCTCGAGGGGACCATGGGCGGCAGCGTGCTCGAGGGGAACGAGGAGCTACCGGTAAGGGTGCGAGTGGATCGCGGCGACCGACAAGACCTGCCGTCTCTCACGGCCGGTCGACTGCTCGCTCCGTCACGCTCTCGACCAAGCGACTCCACCCGGGTAGGAGGCGTGCCCATCCAGGCTCTCGCAAAGATCGAGCTGGTCCCCGAACTCGCCGGTATCGCGCGTCGCAACGGCGAACGGATCAATACGGTGCAGGGCTTTCTCGAGCCGTACAAGATGATCGCCGGGGCCCTGGCAGACTTCGAGCAACGCCTCGAAGAAGCCCACATCGAACTTCCGGCGGGCTATGCCATCGGCTTCGGCGGCGAGAATGAACAGCGCAGTGAAGCCATGGGCAAGCTTGCGGCATTCGCTCTCCCCCTGTTCGTCCTGATGGCCGGGGGAATCGTGCTCAGCTTCGGATCGTTCCGGATGGCCGGAATCATCTTCAGCGTCGCGTTCTTGAGCATCGGCCTCGCACAACTCGGAGTCTGGGCATTCGGCTATCCGATGGGCTTTATCGCGATCGTCGGAACGATGGGGCTCGTCGGGCTCGCGATCAATGATGCAATCGTCGTCCTGAACGCTCTCCGCACCGACCCCAGGGCCGCAACCGGAGAGACTGAGGCAACTAGCGAAGTCGTAATCGATGCGGCAGTCCACGTCTTCGCGACGACTTTCACGACGATCGGGGGGTTCCTGCCGCTCATCTTCTTCGGTGGACGATTCTGGCCACCGATGGCGACCGCAATCGCGGGCGGTGTCGGCGGGTGCTCGATCATCGCCCTCTACCTGGTACCGGCAGTCTTCGTACGGATTCG
>JAAELY010000261.1 GCA_024226335.1 bacterium | reverse complement strand
GGGGCCTGTCGACTACCTGCTTCATGGAAGCTACTCTATCGCAAGGACGACAAGTGGGTCGAAGTCGCGGACCCCAGTGGTTATGGCTCCGAAGGCGATCAGTATAACGCAACGCAATTTAGGCCAGTAATGACCGATGGCATGCGCATCGAAATCCAGCTACAAGAGAAGTGGGCCGGTGGTGTTCACGAGTGGCGGGTTCAATAAGGAAGAACAAAGTGGGAAATACAGAGACGTCGGTGGGCGGTCGCGAGCCGCTTCGTGGTGGCATGGCCTCGGTGATCGAGGGCTTCCAACTCGATGAAAACTCTCCCTATCCCGAGAACGTCCAGAAGGCGGTCTTCCTCGCTCGATTTTTGCAGGATCGAGCCAACGAATTGCAGACCCCGCAAGAGAGGCGGCAGCAAGCGGAACTCGATCGGATGATCAAGGCCCCGGAAGACAAGGCGACCTTGATCGAAATGACCGACCAGGCGTTTCGCGCGAAACTGCCGCGTCGCGCCGTCGATCAACTGACGCACATTCTCGACGTCCAGGGAATCCCACGGTTCTTTTCCGTCGTCGATCGAACGCTGCTGCGGGGGTTTCAGTCGTTCGGTGGATACCTGCCCGGTGTTGCCGTTCCACTCGTGAAGGGATACATGCAGAAGGAGACGGCCAACGTCATCCTGCCGGCAGAACACGACAAGCTGGCGGCGCACCTGAAAGCTCGCCGCGAGGAAGGCGTTCGAATGAACGTCAACTTCCTCGGCGAAGCAATCCTCGGGGAGAAAGAGGCACAGCGGCGACTCGAAGGTTACTTGGCCGCCCTGCAGCAGCCCGAAATCGAAGTTGCGTCGGTGAAGATCTCGACGATCTTCTCGCAAATCTCGTCGCTCGCCCGGTCACACACGGTGGCCACGATCAGCAAACGCATGGAGCTTCTCTATCGGGCGGCGGCCCACGGTCGCTTCACGCGGGCCGACGGGCAGGTGGTGCCAAGATTTGTGTACCTGGACATGGAGGAGTACCGCGATATGGACCTGACGGTCCGTGCGTTCATGCAAACGCTGGATCGTCCCGGACTGAAGGACGTTGCGGCCGGTATCGTGCTGCAATCGTACACGCCCGATTCATTCGCCCAACAGTGCAAACTCAATGCGTGGGCGCGTGACCGTGTCGCGTCGGGCGGCGCTCCCATCACCATTCGATTGGTCAAAGGCGCCAATATGGAGATGGAGCGGGTGGAAGCCTCGCAACGCGGCTGGCCACAAGCCCCGTACAAGAACAAGCGTGAGACCGATGCGAACTTCAAGCGAATG
>JAAELY010000260.1 GCA_024226335.1 bacterium | reverse complement strand
CTCGATGGCGCGGTCGTACCACGTCCCGGTCATCGGCCTGCCGTCGATCAGCGCTTCGGCGCAGTGGAGTCCCTCCCAGTCTGCGATCTGAGCGACGAGATTCTCCTTGATGGTGTTCCAGAGTACGTATCGTAGGCGCGCGAGATTGCCGTTGACGAACTCCATGAAGTCGGCGTGTTGGTCGGCGTCCTCGGGTGTTAGGATCAGGTGATAATGATTGCTGGTCGCGACCGCAGCGTGGACTTTCACCGGGTACTTCTCCTGGGCTCGGGCGAGGATGCCGACCATCACGCGGGCAAAGTGAGAGGTCGCGGGCAGGAGATAGAAACCACCGAGGGTCCGGGTGGTGACCTCGACGCTTCATCCAGGGGGCAAGTAGCGGGGATCTCTAGGCATGGGTGTTCCTCCCAGGCCGCGCCAGAGGCGCGCCTGATCGGTGAGTGGCGGCCCGACGGATGGCGTGAGGGTCCCACGGCCACACGCCGTGAATCGATCCTCACGCACCGGCGCCAGCCGGTCTCGGTCAGCGAGCGACACCGGAGAGTTCCGTGCGGGCTAACGCCGGCTACACCCAAGGCGCGCCGAAAGAAGGAATCCATAAATGGATAACGAGACTTCCAATAGCGTTGTTAGAAACTATCATGTGAGAGGATGTCGAGCAGAAGAATTGCATGAAGGCGAGGGGTGTAATTACTGGATTGCAGATGATGCAGGAAATGACGACAACCTACAAGAATATGAGCTTGCAGAAACAGAGTTAATAGCGTTCACCGTGGCGGAGTTGGCCTTCTTAGAAAGATCGTACGTTATGATGCCGGTCCCGCGTCCTGTGCTGAATATTAGCCGCTTGGCTT
>JAAELY010000259.1 GCA_024226335.1 bacterium | reverse complement strand
TCGAGATCTTGCGAGCGACGGCGCTGGCGGGGTCAGCAATGCCTCCTCTGACAAGTCCAACTGGGCGCTGACGGCCCGGGGCGATCTCAAACTAGCGGGCGAATGGGGACAATGGGGTGACTTCTCCAATCTAGAAGGCGAGCCCCTCGGCGCCTTCTTGGGTGGAGCCATCCATTATCAGGAGGGCGAGAGCGGGGATCTCCCCGCTGCCAAGAACGACGTCGACCTGCTCTACTGGACCGTCGACGGATCCATCGAGTGCGCAGGTTTCCACTTCTTCGCCTCCGCCGCCGGCAATCACAAGAACCGCCCGGCGGCGCCGGATCTCTACAACTTCGGCTTCGTCGCCCAGTCGGGCTACATGTTGGGAAGACTCGAGCCCTCCTTGCGCTACGAGGTGATGCTGTTCGACGACGCCAACGGCTATTCCGACGATACCGTCAGGATGTTGACCGGCGGTGCGAACTTCCACCTGAATTCATTTATCGAGTTTGGCGCCGACGTCATGTATGCGTTCGATTCGGTCCCGACCGACTCGGCCAATGCCGGCTGGCTGGCGGATGGGAGTGGCGATGGGCAGGTCGTCGTCCGCCTACAGGCCCAGCTCAAGTTCTAGCAGGTTACGGAAGAACCCTGGACCGAGACACGCGAGTGGATTTCGTTCGCGCTCGAGGCGCTGAGGCGAAGCTGCAGTGCCTCTACAGCGAGTTTCAGCAACGATGAGCGCGGATGAAAGACGCCGCGTGACGACGGGAATGGTTTTTTCCGTAGCCTGCAAGACCCATCGGAGGACCCCGTAAGGTCGAGCCCGTAGCCGGGGTGGGTGTCAATCGGGGCCGCTCGAGGTTCGAAAGCGAGCGGCAATAGGAGTGCTCGCAGGGGGAGCAGCACACGAACAACTGTGCCCGCGCACGGGGGGCTCGACTTCCAGCTTGCCGCCGTGGTCGACAACGATTTCGTGAACGACGGACAGACCGAGGCCGGTTCCCGGTCCGCCCTCCAAGTTTCGATCCTCTCTTCTGCTTCAGCCAGTGTCTCGAACCAATGGACGTTCAGGCGCTCGCGTGTGGGCGCCTGAGTTCGAGAGGAAAGCTCCTTTCCCAGCCCTGAACCCTGCCCTACTATCGGGTCTCTCTGTAGCACCACGCAGACGACGGGCACGCTCTCAGCCGGGATTGTGTTCGCAGGAGATCGGCCATGACAGATCGATATCGTGACCTCCCGGCAGGCGATTCTGGACAACCGCTCGAGCACGCTCTGAATCTCTACGGGGCGCGTTGCGAGACCGAGTGGTTGCGCGATCGGAACGAGCAGGGCCACAAAAGCGAGTTCCTCGAGCGCGGAGTCTTCGTTAAGTACATCCCAGACGATGTGGTTGACGGACTCCGTGGCTTTGTTGCCGAAGATCGCGCAGCTCCCTTCTCTGTTTCTGATTGCAAGCCTGGCTACCTGCGTTCGGATCTACAAATGGATACCGAACGGATACTGAACGCCCAGAACCGCTATTACCCGCCGCCCGACTCCTTTGCCTCGCGGGTTCTCGAGGAGTTCCTCGGTTCCATGGAAGATGAGATCGAGATGCAACTCGCGCACCCCTGGCGAGTCGTGAACGTGCGCGCTTGGTCCGCCATGCCCGGTGGGAGCGAAGGTCCCAACGCGTGGCATTTCGATGGATTCTCTCGCTACGTGCGGAAGCTGATGTTCTTCTTGTGCCCGCCGAACTATGCAAACGGCAGTTTCGAGATGCTCACGCGCGGAGGTGAGTTCGTCAGACTCGAGGAGACTCGCCCTGTGTGTGCATTGATCGACCCCTCGGTTCTACTGCATCGCGGCCGGCCCTCGCCCCAAGACCTCCGACCGATCATCGAGGTCTTGATCGTTCCGGCAAACGAGACATCGAGTGTGTGTGTGTTCGCGGGTCAGAACGCCCGCGTGCCGCTCGATTGCGCCGGGGACGTGGTTCGCGAACTGGAAGCTACGAAGTTCGTGCCGCCAGCCCCTTCGGTCACACAACGGCCGAACCTCTTGCGAAGGATGCGGAAGGCCTCCAAGAAGCTGCGAAAGCGTCTGAAGAAGCGGACACGCACTCGGACCGAGTTGCCGGTTATCACCAACCTCTCCGGTCGAGTCAATCTGGGAGGCGGTCCGCACTTCCAATCGCCAGGGTGGATCAACCTGGAAGCCGCACCGAGTATCCTCAACCCCTTCCCCTTCACCTTCGACGAGCGAGCGGTGTTCCCCGTGCCGTCCTCGTCCGTCAAACTCGTGTACTCTTCCCATTGTCTCGAACACCTGAACGACGCTACGGTAGATCGTACCCTCGACGAGGCGCGGCGAGTGATCCGCTCTGACGGGACGCTCCTTCTGAAGATCCCAGACTTCGACCGGGCGTTGGACTGCTGGAGGAGTGGGGACCCCAGCTTCTTCGGTGAGCAATGGGACTTCGAAGCAGTGAGTACGACTTGGCCAAGCCGCAAGGTTGCTGACTGCCTTGATAGTCGGGCGGCGATGGTCTTCTGCGGCTTCTGGAATGACGTTTACGGGGACCACTTCTCGAAGGATCGGCGAGATGGGAGCGACGCCTACCATGGGCCACCGACCCAGATCGCGGCCATGCGGGACGACCTCCTGGCTCTCGACTCCCCTCATGAGATCGCCTCTCGTCTTCGCACAGCAGTTGTGGATCGAGAGCCATCCTATGTATTCAACCATCAGAACGCTTGGAGTCGGCAGGAATTCCGGAAGCTGCTCGAGAGTCACGGCTTCCGGGTGGAGAGCTTCGATGCGACGGAACTGAAACAACACTTCCTCGATGTCCCCGGAATACGCGAGATGGAAGATATCAGCACCTTCTGCCTCGCCAGCCCTGCCTGAGGGCGTTGTGTAGCGGGTCCCCGGCCTGCCTTGGATTCTCCTGACGGCGATTCAGACGGAGCCGGAGCCGGCCGCTACAGAAGTGCGTCGGCGACGGCCTCAACCGCCTTGCTCCGGCTCTGCTCAAACGCCTTGACATAACGCTCTACTACGTCGCGGCTCTTCCAGCCGAGGTTGGAACGCAGTGTCTCGGTCGATGCTCCGGCCTCGACCATGAAGGTAGCTGCCGTCGCACGTAGATCGTGAAGCACCTTTGTACCCGGGCGATCCTCCAATAGACCCGTCTGCTCCCAGACGTGACGCGCCACCTTTGCGAGGCCGTAGTCCGTGTACATCCTTCCGAATCGGTTGACAAAGATCAGATCCGACGGGCCGGACTCCGAACGATCTGCGCGGTGTTCCTGGAGGATCTCCAAGACTGCACCTGGGATTGGTAGCGTCCGCTCGCTGCGATTTTTCGAATGGAGCATGTCGACGCGAAGACGTCGGTTGATCAGGTCGACGTCCCGCCATTTCAGACGCCGGATCTCGGAGTTCCGGAGACCTAGGACACCGGCCAGAGCGAAAATTGCCTTCAACCGTCTGTCGGCATGCAGCATCAGCAGGGCGAACTCCTCGCGCATGACCGGTTTCGGGTTGGGTTCGTCCGTCGTCAGCAACCTGAATCGCGGGGGCTCCGGCGCCTTCCCGTCCTCATGGGCGTGTCTCCAGGCGGCGCGAATCGTGGCGAGATCGCGATTGATCGCGTACGCGCCGACCTTCCGCTCACCGGACTGCCGCCAGCGCACGAAACCGGCGAGGGCATCCGTATCTATCTCGATGAGCTGCCGATCGGCTCCAAAATGGACCTTCAGCCGCTCACAACAATTGGTTGTGGTCTTCACGGTCCTCTCTTTGCGCCCGTAGATGCTCTGATAGGCAACCCACGAATCGAGGATGGCGCCAAGGGTCCCGGCTGGGGAGCGCTGTGCCCCGGATGCCAGAAACTGTGCCCCCGACGCTTGCGCCTCGTTCCGACTCCGACCCCCGGGCCGTCGAATCCGGCGACCCTCCAGGCGAATGTCGTACCACCATTTGTGTCCCCGCTGGTAGACTCGGACCTGGGGCACGACCTGTGCCTTCGACATGTGCAACCTCCTGGGTAATCGCCCGTGACCTGTGGGCTTTATCGGAAGGGCACAACTCAGCTTGATTGTGCCTCAAGGGCATGCGCAGGAAGTCCAGTAAGTGCACGATATGACGACGCGGAGAGGTGGCCGAGTGGTCGAAGGCGGCGGTCTTGAAAACCGCAGACTCCTCACCGGAGTCCGTGGGTTCGAATCCCACCCTCTCCGCCAGATCCTGCTCTGGCGCTCAGGGGGCCTTTGCGGCCTGCTTCTGGCCCTCGCACTGCTCATCGTCAGTGCCCCGCTGCCCTCGTATGGGGATACGCCACGGATCGATCGGCGCCCGCGTGTCGGCCGCGGTCTGGAGCGCCTGGCGGAGGCGTATCGAAAATTCGGGGAGCCTGGGGCGCGCCGCCTCCGGCTGAGAAGGCGCAGGGCGTTGCGGGATGACGCGACCATCCAGATGATCCTCGAGCCCCGTTCCCACCATTCCAGCGGGATCGACCGGCGCAAGCTGCGTCGGATTGGTGGGCGCGTGTCCGCGCACTCACGCTCCTTTCTGCGGGTCAGCATTCCCGTCAGCGCGATCGACCGTCTGAGCGAACTGACCGACGTACGCGTCGCGCGCCTGCCACTCAGAAGCGTGCCCGCCGGGATCGGAAGCGGGAGTGTGGTCTCAGAGGCCGTGACCTTGACCGACGCAGACCTGCTTCAACCCCAGGGGATCGACGGAACCGGCATCAAGATTGCGGTCGTCGATCTGGAGTTCGCCGGTCTGAGTTCGAGGATCAGTTCGGGGGAGCTGCCCGCCAGTACGATTTCGGTCAACTACACGGGCTCTGGAATGGAAGACGACGGTGCCCACGGCACGGTTGTGGCTGAACTAGTCGCCGATATGGCCCCCGGTGCGCAGCTCTACATGATCAGGGTCGAGGATGAACTCGGACTCCAGCTCGCGGCCGACTACGCCCGCGACAACGACATCGACATCATCAATCACAGCGTTGCCTGGTTTCAGGGCAGTTACTACGACGATACGGGTTCGATCTCGGACATGGTCAACCACTCCGTCAGCGTGGACGGCGTGTTCTGGTCGGTCGCCGCGGGAAATTTCGGACTCAAGCACTGGCGCGACACGAGTGCGACCATCGACGTCGACAACTGGCTGATGACCTCTGCCAGCACCAATCGCATCGATATCAGCGCCGGAACCAACGGGAAGTACCTCGATCTGGCGTTGAATTGGGACCAGTACTCTTCGCCTGTGTCGCAGACCGATCTCGATCTCTACGTCTACAGTGACTCGGGTTCGCTCGTGGCCTCAGCGACCGGTACGCATCCGGGTACGACGCCGCCGGAAGAGGACCTCATCTTTGCCTGGAACTCTTCGGAAGCTCCATACCACGTGGGCGTGAAGTACGTGTCAGGCCCGACGTCCCCGCTCGACGTTTCTCTGTTCAGCATTGGCAACAATCTGGTCCACACGTATCGAGTTCCGGCATCGAGCGCGGTCGACCCCGCGGTGACTTCAGGCGCTTTTTCGGTTTCAGCCGTCGACTGGGTCGATTGGGACGATCCCAATGCTCCTCTCGAGGCTTTTTCCAGTCGAGGACCGACGAACGATGGCCGGCAGAAGCCCGATATCGCGGGACCGAATCGCACGTCGACGGTCGTGGGCAACCCTTCCGGCACCTCCTATTGTGCGCCGGTCGTGGCGGGGGCTGCGGCGCTCTTGCTCCAGCAGGATCCGAATATGACGGTGGCCCAACTCGTGGCTGAACTCGAGTTGCAGGCGATCGACATCAATCCCCCCGGAATCGACACCGATACCGGTTCTGGTCAGGTCAATGTCGCGCTCCTGGAGTCGTTCCCCAATTCGGATGGCGATCCACTGCTCGACGCATGGGACAACTGCCCCTACCAGGACAACACCGGACAGGAAGATGCCGGAGGCGTGGCGGGTTCGGGTCCGGACGGGATCGGCGATGCTTGCCAGTGCGGGGATGCCAGCGGAGACGGGCAGGTGGATCTGAGCGACCTGGCCGAGATTCGCAATTTCCTGGCCGGGGTTACCGGGGCCGTTTCAGCACCCACCCTGTGCAATGTGGTCGGAGCCTCGGATGAGGGAGTCAGCGACTGCCAGCTGCCCGACTGGGTCGTGATCGAGCGCCAGTTGCAGAGCCAGGGCCCCGGAATCTCGCCTGTCTGCGGGCCAGCGGCGCCCTAGCCCGCTCTCCTGGAGGTGGGTCCCCCTTGTATTGGGGCCCGGTCGCGGGCATCTTTCGGGCATCTGGAGAGGTGGCCGAGTGGCTGAAGGTGCTCGCCTGCTAAGTGAGTGTAGGGAAACCTACCGTGGGTTCGAATCCCACCCTCTCCGCCAGATTGTGCGATGACCGGGGGTCTTACTGGACTGGGCCGGATCGGCATCGTTCGTAACGAGTTGGAGAGATGGCCGAGTGGCTGAAGGCGCACGGTTGGAAACCGTGTGTGCGTTTACGCGTACCGTGGGTTCGAATCCCACTCTCTCCGCCATTTTGCTACCCTGGCCGCCCCGTCGGAAAGGGTGTTTTCGTCATACGGACCAAGCAGCTTCCGGATCGACGGGATTTCTTCTCGCGCGCCCATAGCTCAGATGGATAGAGCGTCAGGTTGCGGACCTGAAGGTCGCACGTTCGAGTCGTGCTGGGCGCGCCAGTTTTGTAGCGAGGATCTCCAAGCCGATGCCTACCCCCTTGGGCAGGTGGGCAGCCTGCCTGCTCGTTCTTCTGCCGGTGTTCACCGCGCTGCCGGTTCGCGCTGCACGGCTCGAAGACCCCGGAACCTCATCCCGATTCGCGCGTGAATACGTCTGGTTCCTGGACTACTACCTGCGCGACGATCTCAAGCTGGGGAGCGACGAAGAAACGCGTATCGCGTTGAGCAAGCTCCTTCAGCGGGCAACGGCCATTCTCCAGGACGAATCGAGGGATGGCGATGTTCCCTGTGCGGTTCGCCTGGCCGCGGGCGAGGTTTCCTACTACAGCGTAGGGGATCCCCGTTTTCCGCGCGCGGACCGAGCGCGCGGCGAGATTGCTTTTCCAGGTTCCTTCCCCGGGGTCTACCTGGCTCCGAGCCCCGGGCCGTCGTTCAGTCTGGACTCCCGCATCTACGTCTGGGTTAAAAGGCGCTGGAGTCGACTCTCAACTAGCGCAGGATGGGCACTCGCCCATGAACACGGACACATGGCCGGGTTGCAGCATCTCGACGTGCGCGGGGGCGCGCCGTGTCAGTTGATGAGTTACGGGAAGCTCGCCGACGGGTGCCGCGGCATGCGGATTGCGGTCGACTTCCAGTGCAAGGCCTATCGTCGTGCAGCACAGACGATTGAAGGTACGACCCAGTGTTTGTACGAAGACATCAAGCGGCTCTACGATGGACTCAATACGGTGTACCCTGCGCCACTCTGGACGATGTGTAGCGACGGTAGTGGTTATTGCGACGGAAAGGGCCTTTGCGTCGCGGCGAATTCGAAGTGTTTCACGGAGTTTGGTCCCGCTCCCGAAGGGACTGACTGCAGTGAGCGCCCGGGTGAGTGCGCCCGCTGCACAGGCGACGGTCAGACCTGCGCTGAGTGCTGAGCAAGTTCTGAACAAATCCGGGTCACGAAAACCCCTGTGGCGACACTTAAGGAGTAGAGGGTCAGAACCGTCGCCCTGGAGCTCAGTGGTACCCCCCCTGAAATGCTAACTGCGAACGTTTCTGGCCCTCTCCTGTGTTTTCCACTCGAGTGCCGTCGGATAGGTCGGCCGTGTGAGTTGAAAACCCTCCGCTCCGGTCGGGTAGAATCTACGCGATGACAGATGTGGTGGAGTTGGAACCCGGGCCTCTTTCCGGTGTCCGAATCGTCGACCTGTCCCGTGTGATCGCGGGGCCGTATGTCGGTCGACTGTTCAGCGACATGGGTGCCGAAGTCCTGAAAATCGAGCCGCCCGACGGCGATGAAGTACGGCAGATTGCGCCGAAGCACGACCGCGGAGACTCCGGCCTCTGGACCTTTGCCAATGTCGGCAAGCGTTCGCTCTCGATCGATCTCCAAAAACCGGGCGCTTCGCAGATCGTGCTCGACCTGATCGCGAGCTCTCAACTGGTGTGCGAAAACTTCCGCCCCGGTGTGCTGGAACGACTCGGACTCGGCTGGGACGAGATCCACACGGCCAATCCCCGTGCGGTGCTCGTTTCGATCAACGGTTTTGGAAGCGACTCGGCCTGGGCGAATCGGCGAGCGTATGCGCCGATCGTTCACGCGGTGTCCGGGATCCTCGACGATCAGAGTCGGTTCTCTGGTCAGCCCGTCGTGCAGCGCAACGAGGCGCACGCCGATACGATCGCGTCATTGCACGCCGCGGTTGCTGCTCTCGCTGCCCTTCGGACGGCCGAGGCGACTGGGGTCGGTCAGCGCGTCGAGGTGCCGATGTTCGATGCGGTGTTGAGCACCTACAACTCCCTGGCGAACGCATTTCTGGATCCGCCCGAGGATCGCATCATGAATCCGATCTACGACGCGGGTGCTCACGGAGCGATTGCAACTGCCGGATCGGTGCAACACGTGTGGCGGCTGCTCGCCGATGCACAGCCGGATCTCGAGGACCCGACTCCGGAGGGTGCGGATCTCGAAACCAAGGTGCGTGTTCGCCACCAGGCCATCGAGGCGTGGATGACGCGCCGGCCCTCACGCGAGAGTGCGCTGCAGCGTCTCGCCGAATCGGGCATTGCCTGTGCCCCCGTCGTCTCGCTCGTCGATGCGGCGACCGGAAGCCTCGCGAAAGAACGCCAATTGCTCGTCGAGGTCGACGATCGCCGGGGAGGCACACGACCCGTCGTGCGGCCACCGGCGCGCTTTTCGGCCGCCGAGAATCGAGTGCGTGGACCGGCTCCACGGCGCGGCGAGCACAACGAATCCGTTCTTTCCGAGTGGCTCGGTTACGATAGCGAGACCGTTCGCGAGCTCGAAGAGCGCGGTGTACTGAGCCCCCCGGACCCGGTCTGAAGGCGTATCATGCCGGCGCTTCCCAACCGGCCAAAGGAGTCTGAATTGAACCAGTGGAGAATCGGCGACGTGACGATCACGCGGGTGATCGAACTCGAGACCGCCAGCATCGGTTCATTCGTGCTACCCGATGCCGTTCCCGAAAGCGTGCAGAAGATCGATTGGTTGAAACCGAATTTTCTGGATGCCGACGGCAAGCTCATCATGAGCATCCATGCTCTCATCGTAGAGAGCCAGGGGAAGCGAATCCTCGTAGACACCTGCCTGGGAAACGACAAGAAGCGCGGGGTGCGCGACTGGAACATGCGCACGGGTCCCTTTCTTCAGGATCTTGCGGCGGCCGGTCACGCTCGGGAGAGCATCGACCGGGTCGTCTGTACTCATCTTCATGTCGATCACGTGGGTTGGAATACCATGATGCTCGATGGGAAGTGGGTGCCGACCTTCCCGAATGCCCGCTATTTGATCGGGGAAAAGGAGTGGGAGTACTGGGACAAGGAACAAGGCGAGGAATTCCAGGAGATCATGGCCGACTCGGTGCGACCCGTCTTCGACGCGGGACTCGTCGACCTCGTGCAAGCGGATCACGTCCTCACCGACGAAGTCCGGCTCGTGCCGACTCCGGGACACACGGCGGGACACGTCAGCGTCGGTATCTCATCGCGTGGCGAACAAGCGGTTATCACCGGCGATATGATTCACCATCCCTGTCAGATGGCCCGCCCCGATTGGGCATGTGCTTTCGATTACGACGCCGAGGAGGCCAGGAAGACGCGCCTCAAGTTTCTGGAGCGCTACGCGGATGGCTCGGTTCTGATCGTCGGTACGCATTTCGCCACGCCTACCGCAGGGCGGATCGTGCGTGACGGCCGTGCCTACCGACTCGACGCATAGTCCGATTGCAGGAGAGCCGAAATGAGTCAACCTCGAACCATCAACTCCCGGATCCTCCTTGCGGCGGTTCTCGCATGCGGGGCCTGTTCGCCTCAGCCTGTAACACAGTCGCCTACGACCGATGAGGAGAAGACCTTCTACGCACTCGGACTGCATATTGCCCAGACGTTTTCTCAGTTCGATCTGACCGAAGAAGAGCTTCCCCTCGTTGAAATGGGTTTTCGCGATGGAACTCTGGGCAAAGAGCCCGTCGTATCCGGGGAAGGGTACGGCGGAAAACTGAATGCGATGCTCAAGAAGAGAAGGGCGACGGCGGCAGCCGAAGAGCGCAAACGCTCGGCGGTGTTCTTGTCGCTGCGCGCATCGGATCCGAGTTCCATCAAAGGGGATGAAGGCTGGGTCCGTCAGACGGTCAAAGAGGGTACCGGGTCAGTGATCCGCAAACAGGACATCGTGTCCGTCGTCTACGAAGGCACGCTTCGAACCGGCAAGCGAATCGATACGAGTCAGGGCAGGGGAGTCGACGGGATCACTACGATCAATCTGGAGACCGCGATCCCCTGCTGGACCTACGGCCTTCCGGGAACGCGCGTTGGAGGCAAGTACAAGCTGTTTTGCCCAGCGGACCTCGCCCACGGGGACGTAGGGAAGCCGCCGCTCGTACCCGGTGGGGCCGCCCTGATCTATGAGTTCGAGGTCGTAAGAACGATCACTTTCTAGCGGATTCCGATGTGCGAGTTTCTGACGCGAATGTGATTGGAGGTTATCTACATGGCAGACAAAGTCGAAAAGTCGGATACAGAGTGGCGTGCTGAATTGACTCCAGACCAGTACGAAGTCACGCGCCAGCAGGGAACCGAACAGGCTTTCACGGGCAAGTACCACGACTGCAAGATTCCGGGAACCTACGAGTGCGTGGGCTGCCGTGCCGAGTTGTTCAGTTCGGAAGCGAAGTACGACTCTGGAACGGGATGGCCCAGCTTCTTCGAGCCGATTGAGCCGGGATGCGTCGCGGAACACGAAGACCATAGCCGCGGAATCGTACGCATCGAAGTAAAATGCAAGCGCTGCGAAGCCCACCTGGGGCATGTCTTTCCCGATGGCCCCCAGCCGACGGGGATGCGCTACTGCATGAATTCCGCAGCTCTTCTGCTGAAGCAAGAGGGCTAGATTACATACACGTAGCAGCCTTCCTCATCGCTATGGCGCTCCGCTTCCCCGGCGATTCGCAGATGCTCCAGGTGCGCGAAGGTTTCGCTTTCCGCCATGGGGCCCCAGCTTCGCTCCTTGAACAACTGCTTGGAGAAGGCTTCGACGGTACCCGGGCCGATCTCGCGAGCGATCTCCTTGATCTTGTCGAGCCGATCGAAGTGGTGGCGCTTGATGGCCAGACTGCGCTCGCGCAGATCCGAGAACGGGTGGCCGTGTGCCGGAAGAACCTTTTGGACATGGGACAGTTCGCTGACGCGGTCCAGCGAGTAGAAGAACGAACTGAGATTGTCTTCCGATCCACCGAGGCCCGAGATATGGGGTGTGATGGTCGGCAGGACGTGGTCCCCGGCCAGGAACACACCGTCGACCGGATCGTGCAGGCAGAAGTGATCCGGCGTATGGCCGGGTGTGTGCACCACGAACCATTCACGCCCGCCCAGGTGCACGACGTCGCCGTGATCGACCGGATGGGAGATATTCGGAACGATGGATGTGCGACCGAACGCCTTCAGTACTCGCCAGCGCAGACGGGTCTTGAGGGGTGGACGCGGACGCACGCCACCCCAGGGCGTCTTTTCACTCCATTGCATCGTGGATCCACCGGAGTGCGAATGGGAGTGAGGTGTCGAAGGGAGATCGCGGGTATCGCTGTCTTCGTCGTTCTCGACGTCCTGCTCCCGGGCCTCGCTCTGTGCGGTCACATCTTCGACCGAGACTTCCGGCTTCTGCTCGGCGGCTGCCATGGGACCGAAAGAAAACTGCCGATGCGCGATCACCTGTGCGCCGGCCTCCTTCGCAAAGCGCGCCGCTCCACCGAAGTGATCCGGGTGTGAATGCGTGATGATCACCGAGTGGATATTGCGCGTCGCCAGGCCCGCCTGCTTCAAGCGATCCTGTAGCGCGCGCCACGATGATGGACCCGGAAGGCCCGGATCCACAATGGCCGCACCTTCTGAATCCACGATGGCATAACAGTTCACATGACCCAGGCCGGGCAATTGAATCGGAAGTTCCATCCGCAAGATGTTGCGGTCGACTTCCGTGACCTCACCCCGTGCTGTTTCCTGTTCCTGTCTTCTCGCCAACTCATCCTCCAGACTCTGAGTCCGAGGATTCTACACGTCCGGGGGAGCTACGTGGTTTCGCAGAAAATCTGGAATACCGTGCGTCAGTAGATCTCGCGCACGTAGATGATGGAGTCGGATCCCCGGTACACGCCAAAGGTGACGCGCGAGCCGGGGTTTTCCGCGTAGGTGCCGTCACCGTCGCTGTCGATGGCTAGCCAGCTCATATCGGCTCCCGTCACCGAGAGGTCGAACACGAGATCGGTGTAGCCGGTGACGCCCACTCCCGGTGCGCTCATCTGAAGACCCGCATTTCCTGAAAGGAGCGGGCTGTTCGCGATGCTGGGAGTGCTGGAAAGTGTGCCGGGGCTGGGAGTTTGACTCAGATTCGCCGTCGATACAGTCGTGCAGCTATCGCTGGTGTTCGAAAGGAAATACGACCCATTGAAGTACTGACTCTGGAACGGAACCTGTTGGGCGACGAGTTCGGATTCGTGTGAATTTTCCAGTATCAGAATCCCGAAGCGCATCTCTTTACCGGCGTCGAAAGCCATGCCGGTCGTCGTGTTTGAAAAGCGCGCGGGGTTGCTACTGAAGGCCACGGAATCGCTGTCGATCACATTCAACGACAGACTGATCTCGGCGTTGAACGGTGTGATCGGAGACCCACGCTGGAAACTCAGAGAGGGCCCGTTGTCGAAAGTCAGAGTGCCGACACCGGATCCCGCGTCGGCGATGGTCGGTGTGTTCGGGTTTCCGCCCAGTAGCGTGCCGCTTCCTGCGGCGTAGCTCAATCCGGTCAGGGCCCCACCCGTTAGTTTGAACCAGGAACCCGTGTAGTTTTGCGTTGTGGTGGAGTGCAGGCTCTGCGCCGTGACCGTCAGGACCGGATCGGTCGTGTAGCCGAAACTCGCACCGAGATAGGAGAATCCGCCCGCATTGCAGGTCGTCGCGAACTGGGGGGTGTTATAGGACATCGCGAAGTCGTAGGGTGTGAAGCGGCCCACGTAACCGGACGCACCGACGATCTTCGCGGTCTCGGTCGTTCCAATGCCCAGATAGTTTCCGTCGGCCGGGGTGCCGGTGATCTCGATCAGTCCGACCTCATCCCAGTAGATGTTCGAGTTGCTGCCGACTCCGCTGGTGAAGCTGGAGATCGTCGTGCCTCCGCCGAGTCCGGGGTTGTTTCCCGAACTGGGAGCGAGCAGTGTCGCCGAGACGGCCACGCCTTCCGCGGTCGTCTCCTGACCGAAATTCAGCGCGGCGGTGTTGTCCGATAGCGTCGCGTTGTTCGTGGCGGTCGTGTCGTTGTGCCCGTCGGGTATGCCATCTGAGTTCGAGTCATCCGCGCTCTGCCACAGAACGGCTCCCACCGACACCGGAAAGTCGCTTCCCGCGCTGCGATAGATCGTTCCGGCTGCGGTCGTCGTGCCTGTGTTTCCGGTCGCCGCAATCCGCAATCCGAAAGGCCGAGAGACGAATGAATTGCTCGATCCCAGAAGGTTCTCGCCGGAGGGAGAGAGGGTCAGCTTGGAGTGGAGTTGCAGCTGGCCGACATCGGGATAGGAGAAGACCAGGGTCGCGGTCGTGTCGCTGGTCGTTCCGAAGTCAAGGCTCACATCGGTATAGGTCAGCGACGCGCCGTTACCATTGTCCTGGATCGCCGTGCCATTGATGGTCACGTCGTTCGTCGTACACGTCGTCGGGTTCTCGCACTCGAAGGCGAGTTGAATGGTATTGGATCCGGTGAGGAAGGACTCGCACTGGCCCGTGTCATCACTGGTCCTCACGGCCTGGAGTTCGAGGGTCTGCGAGCCAGGCGCGATGTTGGACGCCTTGCCGCCGATCTGGGTGCCGATCGCGCTCTTCGTGGAGTCGGCGAGGAAGTTGAAGCCCGCCGCAGCGTAGACCAGATTCGAGTCCTCACTTGCGGACTCGCTATTGGTGCCGTTGGTGATGTTGATATTGGTGGTTTCGGCATAGGTGTCTCGCAGTCCCAGGACGACGACACCCGCATCGGATGAATCGAAAGTGTAGGTTCCCGCTCCACTTCCCGAATTCACCAGGGTTCCGGCGCCGGTGATCTTCGTCCAGTCGCCGTGGCTGGTGCTTGTGGAAAGTGTGATCGTCGAGGTATCGGTGAACGCAGAGTGGGAAGTATCGTGGGCTGTGATCGTGACCGTCTCTGCCTGACAATTGATTCCCGTTCCATCGTGGCTGATCGCGTAGTGGTCAGCGCCGCAGGCTGTGACGGCATTGCCGATCGTGTGGAAGGTGCTGGGGTTCAATTGGTTGTTGTACTCGGTCGTGAACCAGTCGGGAGAGCGAGAGATGTCCGAGATCCTGACTTCGTCAATCAACCCGTCGTAGTAGCTTGAATTCGAGATGTCCAACTGGTATCCAAACCGGGCGTGCGAATCGGTCGTGTTGTAAGTGTGGGTCGAACCCGTACCCAGCTCGGTGCCATTGACGAACCATCGCGAGAGAGTTCCGTCGTTGCGGACCGCATGATGTACCCAACTCCCGGTGGAGACTGTGACCCCAGTGTCCCAGTCGGCTGAACTACTCCAGCCCCACAGATACCAATTACTGCCTCGGCCGTCTGTTCCAAAGCGATTGTTGTTGCCGTCGACGCCCCAGATGACCATCGGCTGCCGATCAATAGTGTTGTCCAGATAAGCCCAGTAGGTGATCGTGCGAGCGGAGCCTCCGGTGATGCCGATGTTGTTCGTCGTTTCCAGATAGTCGTCAGTTCCATCGAAATGATCGGCACCGGCGATCATTCCACTGGAAGTCGCCTCGTCACCTTCATATCCGCTGGTTGTTGCATGGTTGTTATTCGAAGTAGAATCTGCTCTGTTTCCGGTTCCGCTCTCGCTAAGGTGCCAGACACCGCTGTAGTTCGAATCCCAGACGCCAGCCGCATTGGACTGATCCACCGCGGTTCCGTTGCCGTAGTACATATAGAGCACGTCATTGGAAGACGAGGTCAGGGTGGGGACCTCGACCCAGGCAACCAGTTCACCGGTGCTGGAACTCCAGTACTCGATCTCGTGGTCGAGCTTGGTCGTTCCGTCGCTATCGGTGAAGTAGATGTCATCTCCGTCCGACTGTGCGTTCGCAGCCAAATGAGAGTCGACGGTCGAGACCAGGACGGGGAAGCCGGTCTGGTCACTCGGCACCTTCGAGGCGTCGATGATGATCGGTTTCCGATAGGTCCAGCTAGAGTCGTCCCAGGTTGAACACGACATGAGTATCGTCGCGCACGCGCCGACCGTGAGACTCGGGTCGAGACCTCCGGACTCGGTGACTCCCGACGCGTTTAGGTTGATGCTGAGGGTCTCCTGGTTGGTATTGGCCAGGTCCAGCACGACCACGCCGTTGTCACCGGCCACAAAGGTATAGGTCGCGTTCCCGGAATCGGATGCACCTGCGGTCAAGGTTCCCAGAGCGCCGCCTGAACCCTTCTGCCAGTCTCCGTTTGCAGTGGAGGTATTGAGCGTGACCGCGCCGGTATAGCCGGCGACCGTATTGCCGCCGGAATCCTCGGCGCGGATCGTGATCGACTCCGGTACACAGTCTTCAGCCGTCCCGTCGTGCGCGATATCGAAGTGATCAGCTGGGCCAGCCTGGCAGGTGCTGACGGCCGCAACCAGCGCTTTGTCCGCGGTGGTGTAGGTCCAGTCCACGTTGCCATCGACTTCTGCTTCATCCTCAACCAACAAGACGCCGTGGAATGTGCTGTCTTGTTTGATCTCGTACTTGGCGTTGGTGAACCCGTAGATGATTCCCGTGAAATCACTATTCTCGCCATGCATTCCTGATGTGCCGGAATGCATGAAGATCTGCAATCCTGTGACTGAACCGCCTGAGTTGATGCTGGCCCGTTGGGCATGTGCATCAACTGTGTTGCCGATGTGGATGATGACCGTGTCTGAAACCACGTTCAGCGTGGCATTAGATCGGTGCATGTCGAGTATGCCGATGTAGTAGATTCCGGCTTCGAGGTTCGCGGTGGCGTTCCTGTGGATTTCCAGTTCATTGATGTGAAACGGGCCGCCGCCTGAGAACGTGGCGGAGTTGTTGTTGTTGATCGTGATCTTGTCGTAGTAGACGTCAGTCGAGGAAGTGAAGGGGCTATCATTCTCGTTCTGATCCAGGCTCGACGAATTAGTCGGGAATGTGGCCGGCTCCAGATTGGGAAAGGCGAGCGCTTGTGTGCTCCGCGTTGCGTCGATGGCGACGACCTGATCTCCGTAGGTCGAGCCGGATGAGATCTGGGTCCCGTTCATATCCGGATTGCTATTGATATCGACCTCGTTCCCACCGAAGATCGGATAATCCGCAGGGATCAATCCGCAGGCCGCCTGAACGACGGCTGGAGCCAGGAGTGCCGCCAGGACGACGATCAGCGCGATCAGGCTACGGAGCATTGGTCACACTCCCTCGAAGCACCCGCCTCGCATAGTCCTGATCTCCGAGACTTCCGTAACTGGCGGTGGCCACGAGTTCGTAGACGGTCAGCGTCGTGCCGCTCTCTTGATGCTGAGTGCTGGCGCAGCTCACACCGACGGAGAACCCGGCCAGACCGCCTTCGGTCAGACTGAGGGTTGTGGTCGCGGGGCAGGAACCTCCTGTGAGAGCCTGGTAGATGCCCCACTGAACACCGCTGGCACCCGCCTGGTACGCGCGGGCGCCCAGGATGCCCATCGATCCGGTGTTGCGTTGCGCGCCGCTGATCGTCACCATCAGCGCACCGACCGAGGCCATCACCACAAGTATGAAGATCGCCTGCACGAGCCCGAATCCGTCCTGTCTTCCCTCGCGTGTCATGGCGCGTTGTTCACGTGCACCTGGTGGAGCAGGCGGACCTGTTCCCCGGAGCGTGTCAGGGTCAAGGAAATCGTGAGCAGACCGGCCCGTGAAGGCGTGCCGGGGTCGTAGAGGAAAGAGCATGCGCTGATGTCGCGCGAAAGCGGGGCCGAGCTTGCCGTAGAAAGCGGAGCCAGCGCCGGGTTCTCGGGTTGCGTGGAGGCAATCGCATAGCTGGTGTAACGGGTGAGTGTTTCCGCCGTCGTGTTGCAGATCAGGCTGAGGGGTGTATCGACCACGAAGACGCGCTGCCGAGGCGATCCGAAGCGGAATGTGAACGAGCTGTCGAGCAGGAACTGGTCTTCATCGCTGTCGTCTTGCACCGTGATGGTCGTCGCAGATGGCGTGATGACTCCGGGATTTGCGCTGGTCGCCGCATCCGACCAGACCCAGCTACCGGCGCTGTAGATCGCGAGCCGATGGCCCGACGCCAGTGCCGACCCGTAGGTATAACTGAGGTTGTTGAGACGACCCGTCACGTTGAACTGGGTGTCTCCAGTGAGGCTGAGCAGGTCACTGGCTGCGGTGTGAACCACTGAGGTGGACGGGTTCGTACCGGGGCCCGCGCGATAGCGCGCACCGTCCACCGCGTGCAGGAGTTCCAGCTTCAAGCCGTCTGTGGACACGCGCAGGCTATTGGGGACCGCCGCGCGTACATCGCGCGCCACTCGTCGGATTGCGACTTCGGCCTCGTCGACCAGCGCGGCTCGCAGGGTCAGGTCGCGATAGCCTTCCATCGGTCGGCTGACGAAGCTGCCGAGCAATCCGGAGAGGATCGCGCTGATCACCATGACGAGCACCAGTTCGATCAGGGTAAAACCGGATTCGTCGCGCGCTCGAGATGCTCGTATGACGTGCATCAGAACTGCGTCCGGTAGCCGCTGAGGGTTTGATCGACCTGGTTGGTGAACGTGACTCGGACGTCTACGCGAATGACAGTGCTCGATCCGGTTAACGCCCCCAGATTCGAACTCGTATCCACGGCAATGCGCACGCGATAGGTTCCCAGGCCGGTGATCAGAGTTCCTGCTTGATTGCGGGCTCCGCTATCGTCCAGACCGGAGAAGTCACAGATGTTGTCGTACAGCGTCCGTGAGGCTTCAGCCGTGGGGCAGACTCCACCGCCCGAACCGAGATCGGGATCGTAGAACGGCTTCGCCAGTACTTCTTCCAGATAGGCCTCCCCGATCGCGAGTGCCTGTTCCGAGAGCATCGGATCTGCGCTCCCCATGACCGTACGTTGCATGACCGCCAGAGTTCCGCTCAAGGCGATGCCGATGATCGAGACGGCTAGCACCAGCTCGATCAATGTGACGCCGGCTTCGCGATTCAAGCAGGCGCGATGTCCTCGACTAAGGAGTCCAGGCAAGGCCCGTTTCTCCCGAAACATTGATGGTCTTGCTGCCAATCGTCAGAGTTGCATCGCTGACGACACCGGCGGAAGTGGTTGCTCGACCGAGTGCGTCGAATAGCAGCGGATCCACTGTACTGGCCAGCGTGATGCCTGTTCCCGCAGTTCCCGAGTAGGGAGAACTTCCCGTTCCGGGATTGCGCACCGCGAGACTGAACGATCCACCACTACAGCCTGATTCTTGTGTCACCGCGTAGCTCGACGAAGTGAAGTCGAGTTGAACTCTGCAACCGCTTGTCACTGCCAGCTTCTGTCCGTAACGCACAGCGGTGACGACCTCTTGTGTGAAGAGGCCATCGCCCATATCTCCGGCGAGCGCGCCGAAGAAGCGCGGTCCTGCGACCGCTGCGAAAAGGCCGAGCAAGAGCACGGCGACGATCAGTTCGACCAGGGTCGTTCCGTCGCAGCGCGCAAGCTTCGCACCGCTTGCAATCAGGCTGCGCCGGAGAGTCAAGAGTATCCCCTGATCAGGACGCCGGTCAGTTCGATATGCCGGTCGCGGCGTTGTAGGTGAAGGCCGAACCGCTGGCCGTGAGGGTAAAGGTCGCCGTTCCCACGTCGGTACCACTTGTGGCCACCTGCGTTGCGCCCCAGGTGGAGGGAAGCGGACCCGACATCAGGACTCCGTAAAGTTCCGAACCCGTGTCCTGAGTTGCATTGGTCGTGTCGATGGTCGGCCAGCCGGTCGTCGAATTGACCTCGATGGTCGCTCCCGAAACTGCGACCGTGCTGCCTCCGCCCTGTGCAAGCCACTTGGCGTGAACGATCTGGACGGAACTCGCGAAACCGCCCTTGACTCCTTCGAAGGCAGCTGTGCGCGCCTCAGTGGTCATGTCTGCAAATTTGGGCAACGCCACCGCGGCCAGAAGGCCGAGAAGCGCGATGACGACCACCAGTTCGATGATCGTAAAACCCTGCTGCTTTTGGTTGCTCATGGCTCTCGTCTCCTTCCGATCCACCGGTCGCTGCCGTCTGTGGGCAGGGGGATGCCGGGTTCCGTCTCTCTAGGAAAAATCCGTTATTGATGTAGTCGGCTCACACAGCGAAATCTTGAATATCTCCAGGGGATCAGGACAGCGTCGAGGTCGGAAAAGATCCGACTGAACACAGGCCCGGATGGCCTGGCTGCCGGTTCCCGATTCAGCCGCCGCCTTTGATGGCGGAAGAGAAGTCCCACATGGGCAGGTACACACCGAGTGCAAGCACCAGCACGATCCCGCCGATCGCCACGATCAGCATCGGCTCGATCAGATCGCTGAGTCGGCGCAGATCGTAATCGACCTCGGCCTCGTAGGTTTCTGCAATCTCGCGGTGCATCTCGGCGAGTTCACCGCTCTCTTCACCTACGCTCAACATCTGGAGGGCGATTGGATCAAACAGACCACAAGACGCCGCCGCTTTGCTGAACGTTTCGCCTCGCTCGATGTTCCCGCTCATCTCGCGGACTTTCTTCGTGACGTAGGAGTTTTCAACCGCCAGCGCCACCGTCTGCATGGTCTGGATTACCGGTACACCGGCGCTGAAGGTCATCTCGAAGGCGCGCGCATAGCGGGCAATGGTCGCCCGTTCCAGGATGTTTCCGACCGCAGGAATGCTCAGCTTCCAGCGATCCCATGTCAGTCGGCCGTCTGGTGTGTCGAGCCACATGCGAACGCCGATGACCGAAGCCATCGCAAGACCGAGCAGCAAGTACCAGTAAGCGATCAGAAAGTCCGAACTCGCGATCAATGTTCGAGTTGCCCAGGGTAGCTCGGCTCCAAATCCCTCGAAAACCTGGGCGAATGCTGGAACTACGAACGCGTTGATCACCAGCATGGCCATCACGATTGCCGCTAACACCATCATTGGATAACGCGTAGCGCTCTTGATGCGTCGTCGAGTCTGTACCTCAAGCTCCAAGTAGGAACTGACGCGATCGAAAGCTGCTTCGAGGTGACCGGTCTCCTCGCCGACCCGCACGACGTTGATCACGATATCGGGGAAGATGTTCCGATGCATCGCCAGCGCGGACGAGAGTTCCCGCCCGGAACGCAGTCCATCGGATACATCTCGCAACGCCGTTGCAAGTGCAGGCTGCTTCGTCGTTTCGGCCAGTCCGACAATCGCGTTGGCGATCGGAATACCGGACTTGACCAGGCGAAACATCTGTCGACTGAAAACGATCAGATCTTCGGTCTTCACCTTGGCTGGACGCCAACGCTTGACGAATTTCTCGAGAGGATCAGTCGACTCCAGGATCGCTGTGATATTCAGAGGAGTCGCGCCGACTTCCAGAAGTCGGGATGCGACCGCGGCTTCGGAAGTCGCGTCCATCTCCGCACGAATCATCTGCCCGTTCTGACCTCGGGCGCGGTAGGCAAAGACAGTCATCGGCTCTAGCCGTTGCTAGTGGCCGGCGTTCCCGCCGTAGTCGCTGGAGTGGGGGCTGCCTGTGTCGCGAGTGCTTTACTGGTCGCAGGTGATGCAAGCACACCATCTTCGAGGGTTTCAGCGACGCGAAAGACTTCACTCAGGCTGGTGATTCCCTGACTCGCATATCCGAGCGCACAGAGAGTGAGTGGTCGGTACCCCTTGCTCCTGCGCGCAGCCGCCGCGAATGCCGCCTGATCGCCGCGACGGAGAGCGTCCGCACACGCGGTATCGATCTCGAGCATCTCGTAGACACCGATGCGACCGCGGAAACCCGTCTCGCCGCAACGATTGCAGCCCTTACCGTGATAGAGCTCGAGCTTCGCCGCTGCCGGCCCCGCAATCGAAGCCAGCCAAATCCGCTCCTGATCGCCAGGCTGATAGCGTTCGCGGCACTTGACACAGATGCGACGCACGAGTCTCTGCGCGATCACCGCTCGCAAGGCCGAGGCAACCAGATAGCTCGCCGCACCCATGTCGACCAGTCGATTGGCGGTCGTGATTGCATCGTTGGTATGCAGGGTCGAGAACACCAGATGACCGGTGATGGCCGCACGAAGTCCGATCTCTACAGTTTCCTGATCCCGCATTTCGCCGACCATGAGTACATCGGGGTCCTGCCGCAGTGCGGAGCGCAGTACACTCGCGAAGCTCAGACCGATGCGGGCGTGAACCTGAACCTGTTGGATTCGCGGAAGCCGATACTCGATCGGATCTTCGACGGTGATCATCTTGCGCTGTGGCCTATTTAGTTCGCGCAGACACGCGTAAAGTGTGGTGGTCTTTCCGCTTCCTGTCGGGCCGGTCACCAGGATCAATCCATGTGGTCGATGGATCAGGTTCATCAAACGAGACAAGATGTGCTTGGGAACTCCGAGCTGCTCCAGGCTCTCCATTTCGTTGGATTGGTCCAGAAGACGCATGACGACCGATTCACCGTACTGCACGGGCATGGTCGATAGACGTACGTCGATGCTGCTCCCCCGCACACGAATATTGAAACGACCATCCTGTGGAAGTCGCTTTTCCGAGATGTCGAGGTTCGACATGAGCTTGAGCCGGAGCACGAGCGCATTTGCGATACGCTTTTCGTTTACGATCTGCTCCTGCAGTACGCCGTCTACGCGATGACGAATTCGCAGCACGTTCTCGTCGGGCTCGATGTGCACGTCGGACGCGCCAAGGCGAACGGCCTCTTCGAAGACGGTCTGGAGCAGACGCGCAACCGGTGCGTCGGTCGGATCGTCAGCGATCTCGAGTTGCTCGGCGTCGAAATCGCGATCGGCCAGTTCTTCGTGCAGCTCTCCTGCAAGCTGTTCGATCTCTTCGGTGCGGCCGTAGCTCAGATCGATACTTCGAACCAGGTCGGCCTCGCGAACGACGGCGACTTCGACGGAACGTCGCAAGAGGCCCTGAAGCTCATCGAAAGCGAACAGATCCGTCGGATCCGCCATGCCCACCAGGTAGTTCTTGCTGTGGTCTTCGAGCACGATCGCCCGCAGTCGTCGGGCGTGGGTTTCCGGCAGCTTCAGGACCAGTTCACGATCGACCTTGAACTCTTTGAGGTTCACGTATTGGATCGAAAGCTGGCTAGCGAGGAAAGTCAGGAATTTCTGCTCTTCGACGAAACCCAGGTCGACAAGAGTGCGCCCGAGGCGCTTGCCCAGCTTCTTGTGCTGTGCGAGTGCATCGTCCAGGTTTTCCTGGGTGATGATGCCATTTGCGACAAGCAACTCGCCGATTCGGATCTTCTTGCGCACTAGCCAGTCCCTTCGCCGAGCATCGCGATGCGCCCGCGCGTGAAATCAAGAGACTCCTCACCCATGCTGCCAAGGCGCACGGCGTTGCGATAGGCGATCAGAGCCTCATTCGGCTGCCCCGCTCCTTCGAGCGAGATCCCGAGACCCATCCACCACGGTGCGCGATCTGCACGCAACGAAAGGAGCTTTCGGAAGCTATTCGCGGCACGCACGTGGTCTCCAGCGCGCTGATACAGAGCCGCGATCATGGCGTGATACTCGGGATCTTTCAGGATGGCGGGCGGTGATGTGACGAGGACCGCAAGAGCCTTGCTGGGTTCGTCTCTCTCGATCAGCAAGCGAGCTTCGAGCTTTGCGAAGCTCGGATCCCCGGGTGCGATCGCGCGCCCCTTCTCGATTTCCACCGAGGCCTCTTCGAGTCGGTCGAGCCGGATCAGCGTGGAGATCAAGAGATTTCGTGCTCCGATGTGCATAGGGTCGTAGGCTGCCGCTTCGCGCAGACTCTCAACGCCGATGCCGTCGATCCCCGCTGCGATCAGCTTGGCCGCTCGAAGAAACGCGCGTTCCGCCGGAGAAGGCTCCGCTATAGCGACTGCTGTCTTGCGGAAACCGTCAGAAGCTGGAACTCCCTCATTCGATCGATTTTGCGAGGTTTCCGGTCTGCTCGATGGCGAATCATCGTCAGACACGTACTCGCCATCATCGTAGGATTCGTAGCCCATTTCGAAACGAGCCAGTGGGTCTCGCGAGCGAAAGCCATCCGCTTCTTGTTCCAGTGACGGCTCAAAGGTCAGCACGAGTCGTGCCGCACCAGCCTCGGCAACCATTGTGCTCTGTACCCGCACAGGAACTGCTGGCTCGAGCAGGATTCGCACGTCCTCTGTCCCGCCTGAAACATGCACGGAACGCAAAAGGGTGCCACCCAGTTTTAGCTGGGCAGGTGCGTCGGTGAGCCGAGTATCGAGCAGTACCAGTTCGATGTCGTCTGCATCGTCCCGTTCGACCACATGCGTGGTTTCAGCGGAGAGTTCGAATGTGAGCTGCGTTCTTTCTTCGCTTTGCTCCAGGTGAGTTCCAACCAGGCGAACCTCTTCCCAGGGAGCGGGTGGCATCGCCGTGCTCATGTTCGGCCGGATCGTCCCGGAGCTCCCCTGCATATGAGGCTCTGGATGCGGGACATCGAGCAGGGCCAAGGCTGCTTCCCTGACCAGTATCGTGCTCGGTTCTGCGGCGGCGGCGGGTAGAGAGCCTGCGGACTGCCAGATGATCGCTGAGTCGCCGATGCGCCGTTCGAGGAGTGCAAATCCAAGGATCGTCGTACCGACGATGCAGATGGTCGACAACACGGACATCCAGTGCGATCCGCCAGTGGGCTCACTCTCGCGCGGGGTCGTCGAACGCAGACCTTCGAGAACGCCCGGATCCATCGGCCGAATCTCTTCGCGCCGATTCTCCAGATCGCGAAGCATGTCGTTGATCACGCTCATGCGCGTCGGCCCCTCAATGTGCCGAGGCTCTGAAGCCAGGTACGACGCGTACCCTCTGTGTCGTTCGCAGCCAGACGCACGTGTGCGCGCGAAACGCGGTTTTCGCCGCGTCCATACGCGAGCATCAGCGCCTTATGGCACAGGATGTTGACCAGACGCGGTACTCCCCCGGTTGCGCGATGGAGTTCCACAAGAGCGGTGGGTTCGAAAAGACCGGGCGCGTTGCGCCCTGCAGCGCGCAGGCGATGCCCGACGTAGGCCTTCAGTCCAAGAGGGTCCACCGGGGTGAGGCGGTGAGAGAAGGCGATGCGCTGCTTGAGCTGGCGCAATTCCTTTCGATTCAGAAGTTCGTCGAGTTCCGGCTGACCGAGGAGAACCACCTGTAGCAGCTTGGTCGTCTCCGTCTCGATGTTTGTCAACAAGCGAAGCGCCTCCAGGCTCTCCATCGGCAGGGCCTGTGCTTCGTCGACGACGATCACGACCCGCTTTCCGGCACCGCGCAGGCTGAGCAAGCGCCGGGTAATCGCCTTCATCAGAAGGTGGCCTTTTGCGTCGGGCTTCGGTTTCAAGCCGAGTTCCTCTGCAACGGCGAGGCGCACGCCAAGGGGAGTCAAGAAGGGATCGGGGATATAGGCCGTTACGAAGTCGTCTCCCAGCTGGTTGAGCAGCGCGCGACACAGAAGGCTCTTGCCGGTGCCGACTTCGCCTACGATCTTGACGAAGCCTTCACCGCTGCGCAGTGCGACCATCATCACGTTCAAGGCTTCGCGGTGCCCGCCATCCTTCCACATGAATCCCGTATTGGGAGTGAGTGCGAATGGCAGTTGCTTCAGGCCGAAGTGTTCCAGATACATGCGGGAGTCCTCGGAAACCGGAGCGTCAGTTCGCCGGCTCCATCACTGGTTCATGTGGGATGTGGTCGGGGCTTATCGAGCCAATGCGAGACCGGGTGGATTCGAGTTCCTGCTTCCACGTGCCGGTACCGACGGTCGATACGCGCAGGAGGATCACGAGCTCGGTCTTCTTGTCGAGTTCCTCCTGATGCCGGAACAAGAATCCGAGCAACGGGATTCGCGAAATCCAAGGAGTGCCTGCGTGGTCGTGTCTGGCGATGTCTTGCATCAGACCGCCGATCACGATCACCTGACCGCTCTGCGCTCGCACGATGCTGTCTGACTCGCGGATCGTGCTCAGCGCCATGGGAAGCGACTGGCTTACTCCGCCCACGGTGATGTTCTTGGTCTGATCAGTGACTTCGCTGATCGACGGATGAATGTGCAAGATGATCTCGTTTTGCTCGCTGATCTGCGGCGTCACATCGAGTGCGATCCCGGAGAAGAACGGTGTGAGTGTGATGTCAGGGGTCGTGGTCGTCGTCGTACCGGTGACGGTCGTGCTCGATACATCGGTTACGAAGAACTCATCAGAACCGACCTTGATGACCGCTTTCTGGTTGTTGACAGTCGAGACGCGAGGACTCGACAGCGTGCGCACGTCGCCTTGTGTCTCCAGCAGTTCGATGAAAGCTGCAAAGTCTTCCAGATCAACGCCCAGAGAGAACACGCCTCCGAAAGCTTGTGCCTCGCTGCCTGTGATTGGACTCAGGGCGGTCGGGTCGAGCGTGCCCGAGTTTCCGCTGATCCCGGATGCGGTTCCGCTCAGGATCGAACCTCCGCCGATCTGGCTGGCGATTGCAGAGTTGGCACCGCGCAGTCTGAGCAGATAGGACCAGTTGATTCCCGACTGGAAGCCGTCGGTCAGTGAAACCTCGAGAATCTTGGCTTCGAGGATCACCTGGCGGTGTAGGTTCCCTTCGACTCGCTCGATGAAATCGGCAACGGTACGATGTTCTTCTGGGAGGGCGTGTACGATCACCAGACCCGTATTCGGGTTCGTGACGACGCTTCGACCTTCAGCCGAACCAACAAGGCTCTTGATGCTCGCCGATATGCTATTCCAGAAATCGGCGAGCGTATCTGTCGATACGCTACTTCCGGAAGTAGGCGAACTCGACCCACTCGACGAACCCGTCCCTGAGCTACTCGAGTCAGAGCCACCCCCCTCACTCATCTGACCCGAACTGACGCGCGTCTGCGACTGGCCGGTGCGCTTCACATCCAGGTAGTTCACCTGGTAGATGCGTGTCTGAAGCCCTCGCGGGCGGATGTGGTAGCCGTAGTCGGTCTTGCTATACGAGTAACCGTACGCGTCGTGAGTCGCGTCGAGGACGTCTTCGATCGTGACGTTGCGCAGAGCGAGGGAGATTGTGCCATCGACCGCCGGGTGAACGATCACGTTGTAGTTGGTTCCCTCGACCAGTCCCAGAAAGAAGTCATGGGCGGGTATGTCATTTACGGCGATGTCGAAGCGCTGTTGCGAACTCCGATTCGACGGGTTTACAGACATTTCGCCGGTCTCTTGCTTCGACTCATCCGCCGAATCCAACTGCATCGCCTGATCTGCTGCCGAGATGGCGTCCCACAAGGCGCGGCTGATCGCATCATCAGATTCGCTGGTGTCCGATGCAGCCGAAACTGGAGCCGGTCCATTGACCGGATCAGATGAGGTCATGCAACCGGCCAGAAACAACAGGCCAGAAGCGGCAGCTGCAGTAGTCTTGCGCAGAATCATGGTTTCTCCGGAGGGGGGCCAGCGGACATCATGATCCGCCGACTCAAGCGGAGTTCGAGCGGCTGGCCGTCGACACCATCGAGAGTTACACCCCAAGGTCCAATAGTGAGGATGCGCGATCCGGCAATCAGGTCACCCTTGCGGACCACTTTGCCGTTGATGATCGCGATTCGCCTCTCTTCCGAGATCAGGATCGCGCTCAGAAACAGCGCATCGGAATCCTCAATTTCGTCATAACCGGGCTTCGCTGAGTACAGCGGTGGGCGCGTCGGATCGATCAGTTCTTCCGCGGCGCGTGCGAACTCGCTTCCGCAGAATATGAACATCAGGAAAAACCCACTTGCAATGCGGGTCACGTAGAGTTTACGCACCGATCCAGCCCTCCTCCGTGCTCACGGACTGAACGCGCAGGCTGATGCGGCCACGCGGGTACTCGATTACCGTGTACTCGAGCCGGTCCCAGAGCAGGTTCCATTCCATCGATTCGATCGCACGCACATAGCGGAGCGCACTCAAGTAGCTGCCTTCGAATTCGAGTTCGACAGAGTGCAGCCATACCTGGGCCTGTACATCCACCGCCTTCTTGGTCTTTTCGGAGCGGCTGTACAGCGGAGCTGGAGTGAGTGCCTCCATTCGCACGAGTTCCAGATCCTTCCTTCCATCAAGTAGTGCGCGCAGGGCCTGCACCATCTCATTGGGAGGAATCAGGTCAGCCGTTTCATCGCTGATCTCTTCGTCGGCTCGCCGGATTTCCCGCTCGAGGTTCGTCTTCGCCACCCGATTGAGCTCGTTTGGATCGAGTTTGAGCTTGGACTCGATCGCCGCGGCCTCTTCCTCGAGTCGCGCGACTGTCTCCTTGTTGGCTTCGAGTTTCTCGGCAGCGTCGGATTTCCGCTGTTCGAGTGGGTTCATCAAGAACGAGTTCCAGACCACGAAGACAGTCGCCAGCAAAGTCAGGCAGATCATGAAGCGTTCACGAGACGAACGTTCATCGAGCAGAGCCATGAACTCCCGTACTCGATCGATCATGATGGGTTCTCCGCTTCTGTCGCGATCACGAAGTCGATCGCACCGAGGCGCTCGTCCGAGGTCTTCATCTTGAAGGTTCGGAATTGACGACCATCAAAGGAACGCTCATTGCCGAGTTGATCGAGTAGTTCGGCAACGCCTTCCGGAGCGAGCGCGCTCCCGACTACCTTGAGGCTATCGCCACCTTTCCCAAGATGGATCGAGCGCAACCAGACACCGTCGACCTTGCGATGAGCCAGACCGGCAAGATACGAGGAGAATCCCTCGGAGTTGCCCTCGCCTCGGCCAGACAACGCCGAGAGCAGGCGTTTCTTGGCGTTCAAGCGTTCCCGCAGTTCTGCCACGCGGCCCGATAGCGTCCTGTCTTCTACGCGGCTCGCAACTCTTTCTGAAGAATCGATCATCTGCGAATTCAGCTGGCGCATGTGCTCCAGCTGTGCCCCGAGTTCCCCGGTGAATCCCGAGGAACGCAGCCAGGCTACCCCGTACAAAAGGAGCGCCAACGCGGCTGCAGTGCCGACGATCTTGAGAATCTGTTCGGAAGGAAGTGCGTCTTCTTCCCAGCGATACGAGGCTTGAAACAGGTTGACTTGCTGCATCACCCGTCCTCATCTACGCGCAGGGCCGCTCCGATGGCGGGTAGGCTGCGCGCCTGTGCGGTAGGTCCGACCTTATTCCGACATGTGAGCAGGTCGTTTACGTCCAGGCAGCTCACCTCGGTCGAGAATAGGTTTTGAGACAGGAATTCGGGCAGAGCCGGTGTCGGCCACTCGAGAGGTGCGATCGCCAGATTGGGAATCACCGGCTGGCCGAGCTGGTGCTCGACGTAGTCAAGAGATCGCTGAGCTTCCAGGAGGAAGCCCTCCAGGACCTGCTGGCCTTCCGCTGATGGGTCTGCCTTGATTTCGTCGAGTTCGTGGGTGGAAAGATCCTCGATGGCCAGTGGATCGGCTTCGATGCTCCGCGTGAGCAGCAGCGCGCCATTTCGCGTCACACCGATCAGTCCGGGATCTGTTGACAGGTACATCAGCGCGACTCCGGGTTCGTCTTCTGGGAGAAGGGCGGCGACGTTGTTCAACGCGAGTTCGGTGATGTCAATCGCTTTGAGTTCGAGTCCAGCACGCCGAATCGTGGTCGCCGCCGAGTCGATGTCCATCTTGCGAGCCGCTACGACGTACAAGCGCTCTGGAGCGTTTTTGCGAGTTTCGCACGCCGGGATGTCAAACGTATCAATTACGGCGTCCGCGGCGTTGAAGTCGATCAAATCGGCGATCGCCCAACGAGCTGCATCCCGCAGTTCTGCCGGCTCCACCTTGGGTCGTTCAATCTGGCGAACTGTATAGGTGCCTGGCTTGGGAATACACACGCACTCGCTGCCTCGCAGGCCGAGTTCGCCCACGACCTCGCTCAGAGCATTTGGGATCTCATCTGGATTCTGATGTTCCCGATACTCGCAGGCCTCGAGAATGGGTACCCCGTCTTCATCACGAGATACACGTGCGATTCCGAATCCATCGCTGAAAAGGCAAACACCAGTCACGCTCTGCTCTTGGTGCTTCTGCCTGAACAGCGGCAACGAGTGCTTCTGCGCGAACAAGCGCGCGTGTCGTAGCACACGCGCTGTCGTAGTCGACGCGAAATTGGAGGCCATTTGTATCTCGAAATTCGACCTGCCGACTGCAGGACTTGAGAAAGACCGAGGTGTGGAGCACACGTTTCCGATCAAGCTGCGCGCGTGCTGCCTTCAATACGTGAAGGAGTCAGACTAATGCCAACAAAGGCGCTGTCCGGTGAATTCGATCATGAGATTGCGGTGCTTCGTATTGCCGACGGTAAGGCGGACGATCTGTCGCATGTCGTCATTGAAGAGCTCCAATCGTTGTTTGCACGAGCACAAACGGAGGAGGGTTTTGTTCAGCTCGCCAGTTGCACGGGAAGGTTCTCTACTGGCTTCAAGCCGTAGGAGTTGTCGGTTCCCGCCGGTCACGCACTTGCAACTGGGGTACACTCGTCGTTCTCGAGCGACACGTGCATCGCTGGGGACGTGGGCGGGTCACAAACTCCATGCTCGAGTCTGCAGACTTGCCCGGGAGACCCCATATAGCCGGGATGGAACCGGTACAGGAAGGCCCAATGTCCGTAGTAGTTCGATTTCGTCGCCCTTGGGAACTTCCCTCGGGTGAGATCACCGACGAAGCTCTCTACCTGCGTCGCCGAGATTTCCTGAAAAGGGGCGCCGCCGCTACCGGCATGCTCGCGGGCATCACATGGCTACCCGGATGTAGCGCAGCGGAAGATGCTTCATCTCCTGCCGGGAAAGACACCGCCTCCACGGCAGTCTACGGGGACCTGCCGAAGGGTGTCTTTGGAACGGAAGAGGAACTCACCGATTTCCAGGACGCGAGCAGCTACAACAACTACTACGAGTTCGGCAGCGAGAAGGCTGATCCCGTCCAATACGCCGGAGGGATGCTCACCAGGCCCTGGTCGGTGAGCATCGAAGGAATGCTCAAGAAGCCAGGGTCGATTCCGCTCGAAGACCTTCTGAAACCACACGCGTTGGAGGAAAGGACCTATCGTCTGCGCTGTGTGGAAGCCTGGTCGATGGTCATTCCATGGGTGGGTATTCCGCTGGCCGAGGTCTTGAAGCGACTCGAACCCGCTCCCGAAGCCCGATTCGTCGAGTTTCGTACCCTCAGTGATCCCGAACAGATGCCAGCCTTGAGTCGCAAGGTGCTCGACTGGCCCTACCGCGAAGGTCTTCGTATCGACGAAGCCATGAATCCGCTCGCATTCCTGGCGGTGGGGATGTTTGGGCGCGAACTACCCAATCAAAATGGCGCTCCACTGCGTCTGGTCGTTCCCTGGAAGTACGGCTTCAAGAGCATCAAGTCGATCGTCAGCATCAAGCTGATGGAGACTCAACCCCAGACCTCCTGGAACGTGTCTTCGCCGAAGGAGTACGGTTTCTACTCAAACGTAAATCCCGAAGTTGATCATCCCCGCTGGAGCCAGAAGCGGGAGCGTCGAATTGGTGAGTTCCGCAAGCGAAAGACCCTTCCGTTCAATGGATACGGAGAGCAGGTCGCACATCTGTACAGCGGTATGAACCTTTCGAGGTTCTACTGACCCCCGTACTGGAAACTCGTGAGCCAGACCACTAGACGAAAGCGAGTTTCTCCAGTTCACGCGGCCGTGGTTTTCTTCGGCCTGCTTCCGCTCCTCGTTCTCGCGGTCCGCGCATCCTTTGATGAACTCGGCGCCAACCCGATCGAAGAGATCACTCATGAAACTGGCGATTGGGCACTACGCTTCCTCTGGTTGGTGCTCGCAATCACGCCGATTCGGGTGATCCTGGCCTGGCAGTATCTGGCGCCGTACCGTCGGACGTTTGGCCTATTCGCCTTCTTCTACGCGTCTCTGCACCTGAGCACCTATGTCGGCCTGGATCTCTTCTTTGAATGGGATGCCTTGATCGAAGACGTGCTGGAGCGGAGATTCGTTCTGGCCGGATTCACCGCATTTCTCTGCATGCTCCCTCTCGCAATCACATCGACGCGCGCGTGGATCAGATACCTGGGTCGGCGCTGGGAGATTCTGCACCGACTGGCCTATGTCGCGGGCGCCGCCGCTGCTGCCCATTACCTATGGCTCGTGAAGGCCGACAATTTCGTACCGTTGATCTACACCGGTATTCTCGCAGGCTTGTTCGCGACTCGTTTTGGCCGCTTCCGACGCCAAGAGTCTGATCGCCCCGCGAAGGACTCAACCGAATCGGAACCGGACGGAGAAGAAGACGATTGGGTGGAAGATGAACCCGTCGAGATGCCAATCGAACAGGCGATCGATCTGCATACGTTTCGCCCACGAGAGATCCCCAAGGTAGTCGAGGCATACCTCGAGGCCGCCGCTGATGCAGGCTTTGCCGAGGTGCGGCTCATCCACGGCAAAGGTAAGGGGATACAACGCGAGCGAGTTCAGGGAATTCTCGCCGCGCATCCACGCGTGAAACGCTACGAAGACGCGCCACCCCAACGCGGTGGCTGGGGTGCGACGCTCGCCTGGCTGCGCCTGGACGATTCTTCGCGGGGTGCGGAGAATCTCGATTGAAGATCGGAGGTTGTCTTCGATCGGCCCAGTGGTCTCGCCAATGAGCGAGGCACTTCCGCCAGTCGGCTAGCTCGCCGCATCTACCAGTGCGCGAAACAGCGCATCTTCTTCAGCGCCAGGCAGTTTCTCCGGATGCCACTGTACGCCGATGCAAAATCCGGTGTCCCGTTCGATGGCCTCGATCACACCGTCCTCTGTATGGCCGCAAGCACGGAGTTTCGTTCCGAGTTCAGCGACTGCCTGATGGTGCAGGCTATTCGCCTGAACGTGGGGTACTCCGAGTACGGACGCGAGCCTGCTCCCGCCAACGAGCTTCACTTCATGACGTCCTGACGTTTCTTCGAGGCGGTGTTCGTTTGCGGATGGCCGGTCAGTCGACAGGTCGTAGTGCAGACTCCCGCCGTAGTGCAACGCGATCAGTTGCATGCCATAGCAGATACCGAGAACGGGGATTCCTCTTTCGAGAGCTACTCCCAGAAGCTCGCGGTCGAAAACCAGTTGTTCAGGAGGAACCAGTTCAAACTCCACGCCTTCCGGGTAGGGTTCGGGCGGCGGGAAATCATCACCCCCGGGGAGCAGAAGCGCATCCACCTGTTGAATCAAACGAGTGGCGTCCGATTGCAGCGGCAGGTATACCGGTACTCCCCCGGCGGCCTCCACGGCTCGGGCGTACTTCGTGTCTATGTACTGGTAGACGCGGCCCGCACGCCAGCGTCCGATCGCGTCCAGACAGAGAGGAATTCCGACAGTTGGCGCCAAGCCCGCCAGTATAGCGACAGCTGACGCGCCGTGGCGGGAAATGCGGGTTAGAATCCTCTCGATGAAGAAGCTCTCGGTCGTGATCCCGGTCTATAACGAGCGACACACGCTCGAGGAACTGGTGCGCCGCGCATTGGCCGTGGACTACGGCTGCGATGTCGAACTGGTTCTCGTGGACGATGGATCCACAGATGGGTCGATTGACCTGATCGAAGAGATCGAAGCGGGACACGAGAACGTTCGTGCAGTGCTACAACCCGAGAATAGGGGCAAGGGCGCTGCAGTTCGACGCGGCTTTCAGGAAGCGACGGGCGACATGATGATCGTGCAGGACGCCGACCTCGAGTACGATCCAGAGGAAATTCCGCGGCTGATTGATTTGATTCAACGCGACATCGCTGACGTGGTCTACGGCAGTCGTTTTCTTTCGATCGGTCCGCACCGAGTTTTGTATTTCTGGAATTCGATCGCGAACAAAGGGCTGACCTTCCTGTCCAATCTGTTAACCAATTTGAACCTGACGGATATGGAAGTCTGCTATAAGGCATTTCGCCGAGAAGTCATCGAATCGATCACTCTCGAAGAAGATCGTTTCGGCTTCGAACCCGAGGTCACTGCCAAAGTGGCGCGGGGAAACTGGCGGATCTATGAGGTTCCGATCTCGTACTACGGGCGTACCTACGAGGAAGGCAAGAAGATCGGCTGGCGCGACGGCTTCCAGGCTCTGCTCTGTCTGATCAAATACAATCTCCTGCGCCGCTGAGGAGCCTTGGGAGCAGACAACCCGGCCCTGATTCTCGTGCTGGCGTTGGCCGCTGGCGTCCTGGCCCAGTCGATGGCTCGCCACCTGCGTCTGCCTGGCATCATGCTCCTGTTGGTCTTCGGGGTTGGTCTGGGTCCCGATGGCTTCGATTGGATTCGACCACGCGCCCTCGGTGAAGAAGGCCTGTTCGCGATCGTCGATCTGGCGGTTGCAGTCATTCTTTTTGAAGGTGGCTTGAACCTGGAGCGTTCGCGGCTCCTGCGCGCGCAAACAGCGATCCGCAGACTGATCTCCTCCGGTGCAATCATCACCTTGATCGGTGGTGCCTGGGCTGCATTTGCTTGGCTGGATTGGGACTGGCGCCTCGCGCTCCTGTACGGTTCGCTCGTCGTGGTGACGGGTCCAACGGTGATCGGACCGCTGGTCGCCGAGTTGCGTCTGCGCCCGAAGGTTTCGACCGTCCTCGAAGCGGAAGGAGTTCTGATCGATCCGATCGGAGCGATTCTCGCAGTTCTCATGCTGCGTATCGTGCTCGAACCCGACGCCGACGCGCTTGCGGAAAGCGCCTTGCATCTGGCCACTGGCATTGGCTTCGGTGCGAGTATGGGAATCGTCAGTGGACTGATCCTCGGCATGCTCCTGCGCTTGCCCTCTCTGATTCCCGAGGGTTTCGGCAATGTCTTTGCACTGGTCTTCGTATTGCTCCTTTTTCAGGGCTGTGAGGCATACGTCGAAGACAGCGGCATTCTGGCGGTCACTCTCGCCGGGGTAGCGGTTGGAAACCTGGGGACCCGAGTCGATCGCGACCTGCGTGAGTTCAAGGACCAGCTGACTGTTTTGTTGATTGGATTGTTGTTCGTACTCCTGGCCGCTGACGTGCGCGCCGCCGATGTCCAGGGCCTGGGATGGCGTGGCATCGCCGTCGTGGCGACGTTGGTCCTGGCAGTCCGGCCTTTGAACGTATGGCTGTCGACGATGAACAGTAGTCTGAACTGGCGTGAACGCATATTGATCGGCTGGATCGCACCCCGCGGAATCGTTGCGGCTGCGATCGCTTCGCTCGTCGCGGCTGCTCTCGAAACTCACAACTACCCCGGCGGTGTCGAACTTCGCGCGCTCGTCTTTCTGACGATCACCGGAACGGTCGTTCTGGCCGGAGTAACTGCTCTGCCGGTGGCGGCCCTGCTCGGTCAACGACTGCCGGGTCGCCAGACCGTGGCGATCCTCGGAGCACACGGGTTGGGCCTGGCCCTCGCCAAGGAAATCCGCAAGGGCGGAGTACCTGTCGTGATGCTCGACTCCAATCCGACGAATGCACGGAAAGCGCAGGAAATGGATCTGCCCGTCGTATTTGGAAATGCCTTGCAAGATCGCACGATGCAACGGGCTCGTTTTGAGTCCGTGGGAACCGCGATCGGTGCCACACCAAACGAAGCCTTGAACGGTCTCTTCGTGGACCGCGCGCGCAATAGTTTTCACGTACCCAACGGATACGTCGCCCTGGTCAATACAGAATCCGGAGTGACGAAGGAGATTCTCGAGGGGCAGCAGTCACATCTGCTCTTCGACGATCTACAGGATATCGAACGCTGGGACGTGCGTTCCCGACACGACGAAATGGCGATCGAGTACCGAGTCTGGGAGCCGCCTGCTGAAGCCGAGGAGTCTGACGGGGGAGTGGAGCCCGCAAAGAGCGCCACCGGTGAAGACTATGTGATCTTGACGATCCAGCGCGGTGACAAGATCCGACCGATGCATAGCGGCTTCAAGATCCAGGCCAGAGATGTTGCAGCCGTGGCAATCCACTGTCCCGAGTTTGAAGAGGTCGACCTGCTTCTGCGCAAACTCGGCTGGATGCCCAAGGAACCGGAGACGTCACAGAGCCCAGAGACTCCGGAATCCTGATTCCCGGGGAAGCTTCGGCGCCATCGCGATCTGTCTTGCGGCTCTCGCACGCTTCTGGTCCGTTCCGCTCGGGCTGGCGTGACGCTCAAACTCGTGAGTGCGTCTACGAGCTCAGTTCTCGCCCAGCGACGATTGTCGCTTCGACCTGGATCTCACGTATCGCTTCGGGATCGTCGAGCGGATTGCGGTCGAGTACCGCGAAGTCCGCAAGTTTGCCGATTTCAATCGATCCTCTGCTTTGTTCCAGGTGCATCTGCCAGGCCGAATCGATCGTCGTCGCGCGCAATGCTTCGAGCGGAGTCAGGCACTGTTCTTCGCCCAGTATCCGACCAGAAGTCGTCCGTCGATTCACCGCTGACCACATCAGCAGTAGCTGATCCATGGGGACGACCGGTGAATCGGTGTGGATGGTGAAGCGTATCCCGAGCTTTGCGGCCGATCGCAGCGGACTGATGCGACTGGCGCGATCAGGTCCAAGAAAGATATCGCGATGTCGATCTCCCCAGTAATAGGTGTGCAGGCAGAAGAAAGAAGGCACCACGCCGAGTTCGCGCATCTTTTCCAGCTGGTCCTCGCGCGACATCTGTGCATGTACGGCGATGGGGCGCGCATCCGGGCGCGGGTAGGCCGCATTGGCCTTTTCGACACCGTGAAGGAAGTCGTCGATCGCCGCGTCACCGTTCGTGTGTACCGCTACCTGATAGCCCGCCGCATAGATCTGGGCGATCTGATCTGCGAGCATTTCGCGCGGCACCATTGCGTAGCCACGGTATTCCGGCTGATCGTTGAACGGCACATGGTATGGCTGGCTCAGATGACCGGTGTAGCCCTGGATCGATCCGTCTGCGAATAGCTTGATCGCGCCCACTGTCAGAAACTCATCGGGAGTTTCGAGTTTCAGCGAACCGTTGACCAACCTTCCCATGGTGCCGAGTCCGGGCCACGCTACGACGCGAATAGGGACGCGTCCAGAGGAGAATGCGGCATCGAAGTGCTGCAACTCGCGAGAACTCGTAAAGCCGTTCTGCGCCGTAGTCACACCCCGGGCGCTGTAGCTTCGGGCTGCGTGTTCGATCGCGCGGATGGCCTGTTCCTCGCTGGTCTGCGGCAGCTTGCCCATTAACGCGAACATCGCGGATTCTTCGAGCACACCGTTTGGTTCGCCCGAGGCTTCGCGACGGATCACGCCGCCAACGGGATCGGGTGTATCGCGTGTGATCCCACAGAGATTCAGTGCTCGCCCGTTCGCCGCAGCGATGTGGCCAGAGACATGGCGAGCGATGACCGGTCGTGTCGTCGAGACTCGATCCAGGTCCCGGCGTGTCGGGTGAGTCTTTTCCGCCAGCAGTGTGTCGTCGTAACCCATGCCCAGGATCCAGTCGTCCTGGGGAGTGTGATCGGCGCGATTGCGCAGGCGCTCGACCAGTTCGTCCATGGTTTTCACGTCACCGATGGGTGGCGAATTGAGGTTCGCATTGCGCAGTTCCACGTCTCCCGCCATAGCCAGATGGCTGTGCGAGTCGATGAATCCGGGGATCAAGGTCCGGTCCGCCAGGTCGATCTCGCGCGTCTCGGGAGTGGCGTGTTCGCGCACCTCATCGAGCGAGCCGAGTGCTGCGATGCGATCGCCAGATACACCGACTGCGTCTACCCGGCGATCGTCGGAGTCCATGGTCAGAATCGTGGCGTTCGTGTACAGGGTATCCAGCTTCACACCCGGAGAATACACTACAGAAGTTCGGGAAGTCTGATGTTGGGCCCTGGGGACACGACTTGAACGCGGTACTGAGACAGCGCGAGATCGCCGACGCCGACTCGTTCGCTCCCCAAGATCGGTAGATTCCGACAGGCAACAGATCTATGATTGTTTCTTGATCTGGAATTTTCTCGCACGAATTTCGAAGCAGCGGTTTGACCACTGGGAAACCCCGAGCCGAGAGCTCGAAGCCGCGTTCCCTAATGCCTGGACCTGCTCGCGGAAACTGATCGCAGTCCTCGTCGGACGACGTGACCTCGATGACCGCGGTGCCATCGCGATTCGAATCGACTTCGTCCTGGCCGACCGGCACTCCTGAAACGCGATGGAGCGTCCCGAGGGCATTCTGTTCGACTTCGATGGCACTCTCGCGCCCAATCTGGACCTGCCTGAAATGAAGCGCCAGTTGATCGAAATGACGCTCGAGTCCGGTGTTCCGCAGCCCGAGGTCGAAGGTCGCCTGATCGTCGAGTTGGCCGAGCACGCGGAGAACTGGCTATCGGTGAGCAATCCGGATGAAGCTCGAGCCTACAGGTTGCGCGCCGACCAGCTGATTCTCGAGTTTGAACTCGAGGCTGCGCGCACCACACAGCTCTTTCCCGGTATGCGTGAGCTACTCAGCCAGATTCGAGCCCGCGGCGTTGCGATCGGGATTGTCACTCGCAACTGTGAAGCTGCGGTTCGCATCATGTTCGATGATGTGGACGAGTTCTGCGCCGCCTTGTTGACGCGAGATCGGGTCGTGCACCTCAAGCCCGATCCTCGTCACCTGACACTCGCACTCGAGCAATTGAACTGCAGCGCGAAGGCTTCGATGATGGTCGGAGACGGTCGGCTGGACATGATGGCCGGTGTCCAGCTCGGGATGTACTGTGTTGGAGTGCTATCAGGAGGTACGAGCCGGGCTGCGCTGCAGCAGGCCGGTGCCGAGCTGATTCTCGAGGGTGCGGCGGACCTCACCCGATCCGGCGTGATAGTCTGACCCTGCAAGATGTCGAGCCCCGCACAGAAGTCGGATCCGCGTTATTCGCCCCCACAGGCCTACCTGGGTGTGCCCGCGGTCGAGTCTGCGGGTCGACTGTGCACCGGGCCGATTCTGGCCGGTTTTGCCGCGGGTCGGATCGCACGACGGGCCGAAGTCGAACATGCATTCGTCTTCGGAGCTTGTTCTGCTTGCCTCAGCTTCCTGGTCATCGGCCTGCAGGAACCAGTTGCCAAGGCACTTCAGGATCCCGAGTTTCTGTTCTCGCTAGCGTTGGGAGTGGCGGCCGCTTGTTTCGGGGGACAGTTGGCTGCAACGCAACGAGATGCCGAATTCCTCAACCGATCGGGGTAGCGCTTTGCTCCAGACCGAGATCGTCACCGGAATCGCGCCCGAAGAAAAGACGACGCGAAAGGTCGCAGCTGAGTTTCGCAAGCGGTTGCGGGAAGGTTTCAAACTCAAACCAACCGGTCTGGCCAGGGACAATCCGCAGATCCTGCTGGATCGCGGATACACGCCCAGGTACGAACTCCGCCTGTTCGACACGGTCTACTATCTGACGGACCCTCGCGTCGATGACGATCTGGGTTTCTTCATCGCCTACGTTCAACCCGGCCGATCCGGATCGCGCGGACCCCGTCGTGAACTCTATCCGCAGATTTTCTACAAGGATATCTCTCTGGTCTGGCGCTCCGCCTCGCATGTAATCCGCACGGAAGAGGAGAACTGGGTCGGAAAGGGTGCGTTGAAGCCGTACATCGAGGACGGCGAGCAGGTCTTTTCGAGCGCGGAAGAAACGACGGACCTGCCTTTCGAGATTCAAGCCGCGCTCGATGGACTCAGCCGCATTGCATCCAGGCCCCGACGCGACACGCAGGCGGTACCGCTCATCCTGCACAACGCACCGGACAACCGGCTGCGGCCCTATGAGGACTTCGAAGGTCCGCGAAGGCGCGCGAGTTCGGACAAACGCAATCTGGTCAACGGCGCTCGCAAAGTGGCGTTCTTCACACGCGACAATGATCCGGAGTCGTTGCGCTTCGTCAGAGGCTACGAGCCCGACTTTACGCGCGGCGTACTGGAGATGAGCCGATCGCGCAGTCGCTTGTACAAAGGCAATATCCGGAAGTTCCGCATCCTTTCGAAGAACCGCACCATCCAGTACCAGTTCATCACGGGTCCGCGGCGGGTCTGGATCGTTCCCCCGCAGGCGTTGACGACAGAGATCATGCGCTACGGAGTGCGCACGATCGATGTCCACGTCGACGACGACCTTTGCGTTCCGGGTTTCGAATACCACTATCTGGATCAGACCTACGATCCGCCCGAGCTTCACAGTCAGATTCCCCAGGGTTTTGCCGGCCGTCCCAGCGATGTCGATCCTGCGCGAGCCGATGCTACGGCGTGGATCAGTCGCCTTCCGGTCGTAAGGGAATTTCGGGAGAAGGTTCTCCGGCAACGAGTTCGCCCGGGGGGCCACTGATGTGGCGAAGGCGATCACTACGGGCCTCGATGTCTACGGCCGAGTCGGACGGATAGGCTTCGCAAACCGATCCGCTGTAGGTTCTCTGTAGCGAAGAGGGTTCGATCAGTGATCCAGATATGGGGGCGCCGCAGCGCGCACAACGTACAGAAGGTCCTATGGGCTCTCGGCGAACTTTCGCTGGAGCACGAGCACATCGATGCGGGGGGTAGTGCCGGAGGTCTGGACTCGCGTGAATTCCAGACGGTTAATCCACACCGCCGGGTTCCCGTGCTCGTGGACGAAGGGCACACGATCTGGGAATCGAACAGTATCGTGCGGTATCTGGCCGCGAAATACGGCACCGGCACTCTCTGGTCTGAATCGCCCATCGATCGCTCGTTGGCCGATCGATGGATGGACTGGGAGCTGGCCACTTATCAGCCGGACTTCATGGTCCTGTTCTGGGGCTACTTCAGGACTCCGAAGGAACAGCGAAACGAGCACCTGATTGAATCGACACGCAAACGAGTCGAAGCTCATCTCCGCATCGTCGATAAGCATCTCGCGAGCCACCGATTCCTCGCGGGTGATGTCTTCAGCATGGGCGATATTCCGATCGCGACTTCTCTGTATCGCTATTATGAAATGGGACTCGAAACCCCGGTATTGCCCTTCCTCGAGAGTTGGTTTGATCGCTTGACCTCGCGTCCGCCCTACCGAGAGAACGTGATGGTCTCGTTCGAAGAATTGCGCGGGCGCACGAGTTTCTGAGTTCGGTATAATCGCTCGGCTTTGAGCATCCTGGAACGCACAGCCACGTGGATCGTGTTCGCAGTCGCCGCATTCGGGTGTCTGGGCTGCGACCAGATTTCCAAGGAAATCGCCCGCAGCCAGCTGAGCGGGCTCGCGCCGATTCAGCTCGCCTTCGGAACCGTAGAACTCCGCCTCGTGCAGAATTCCGGAGCTTTCCTGAGCCTCGGGTCGGCTCTACCGGAGATCGCACGAGTACTCATCTTCCAGGTCGGCGTGCCCGTTCTCTTGCTGGCTCTATGCGTCGTGAACCTGCGCGACCCCGCACTATCCAAGCTCCAGGCGCTCGGACTCGCCCTGATCGCCGCCGGAGGAATAGGGAACTGGATCGATCGCCTGCTCCAGGACGGTACCGTCACCGACTTCGTACGCCTCGGTATTGGTCCGCTGCACACGGGGATCTTCAATGTGGCAGATGTCGCCGTCTTTGCCGGAGTCGGTCTGTTCCTTCTGGGTCTGCATCGGATCAACGATCCCGATCCCGATCCCGAGCCGGACTAGCGAGCCGTGGAAAAGGGAATGGATGCGCTACGTCTGCCCCGAAGCGTCGAAGCCGCGGCAACCGCTGAACGTCTTGTGGATAGACTCGAGTCGCATTCCCGGCCCCTTTGGGCGGAGGCCGACCTGGGTGTGCCGCAAGCCAACCTCGGACCCGCCGTCGAAGCAGCGTTGAAGAGTGCCTATTCAGCGGGTCGTATCGTTCGCGGCCTGGAGAACGCTCAGCAGGCCCTGGCGGCCGAGGAGCGCGGACTGAAGAGTGTCGATCGACGCACCGGGGTCGCCCGAGGTGTGCGTGTTTCCAGACTCCTGGTACTGGCGGACGATGCTGCCGAACGCTTTTATCGCAGCGTCGAGTCACTTCTGCGCAGACACGGCCCGCGAATTCTGGCTCTTCGCCTGTCCGTTGATCAAGACGTACTCGGTCGGGTGCTTTTCGGCCCCGATCAAGTGGCGCGTCTATTGATGCTCGAACACAAGGACGCGGTGGGTGCCGTTCTACTGGCGCTCGCAGTGCAGTGGAACGCGGAGGAGTCGGATTCCGGGCGGTGATATGCTTTCTGGAAGATGGGATCAGGTGTCTTCTCACCAGTCACCCACCAGGAGGATTTCATGACCGAGCTGATCAAGATCGCACCGGCCTTCGTAGAGATGGCGCACAGCATCGTGTGGTGCACGGCCGCCACCGTCGATGCGAAGGGTCGCCCTCGCTCGCGGGTTCTGCATCCAATCTGGAAATGGGAGGGCGGACGGCTGGTCGGCTGGATCGGTACCGGACCCACACCGACCAAGCGCGAGCACATCGCCGCCAGTCCCTATGTCTCGTTGAACTACTGGACCCCTTCACAGGATACTTGCGTCGCCGAATGCAAGGCAACGTGGGCATTCGACGACGATACCTGCACGATGGTCTGGGATTCGTACAAGAATGCACCCGCACCCGTGGGCTACGATCCGGCAATGATCCCCGTGTGGGAACATCCCACGGACGACAGCTTTGCGGCTCTGCGACTCGATCCCTGGCGACTACGTGTTTTCCCCGGGGGTGTCTTACTGGGGACCGGCGGTGAAGTTCTCACCTGGCAGAGTTGATTGCGCGTTGCTCTCCGGCCTGGGATGTGATTTCTGTGCTTTGCAGAAACCGAGCAAGGACATCGAGCAGGCACCAGGGGAGGGATGGTATTCCTCGAAGCCTTCGTAGATCAGTGCGTACAGAGACGGCAGTCCAAACCCGGTCAGGTTGAGGATCGAAATCACCACCGGGAAGACCGTGTAGTCAATCGCGCGGCGCATCGGGGTCAGAGGCATCCCTTTGGTCGAGAGGTCATTCAGGTGATGCTCGCCGACCGTCGGAAACAGGCCGACGACCAGGTGACGCTGTCCGCAGTACTCGGGGTCGGGGTAGCGTCCACCGGGGGCCGGTGCGTCCGCACAGCCGTCGCTGGGTACTGGATCGAGTGGGATCGATGCGCAGCCTGGAAACATGGCTAAGCAAAAGAGAGCGAGCCAGCAGAGGAGCGCGTTCGCGTGCGGGCTTTTCATCTCGATACTAAGAGAAGAGGTTCACGGCTTTCGCATCGATGGTTGCCGAACGCGCCCGCGTGCGCGCCCAGTCTCGCAGTTCCTTGATCTTCTCTTCGTATGTTTCGTACAGCGGTACGGTCTCGGTGATTGCATTTGAAAGATCGTTGTAGCTCACGTCGCGCTGTTCTGCGAATGCCGTATACAAGGCCGCGGCTACGACCTGCTCGAGTTCCGCACCGGACAGTCGATTGGCCTGGGATGCCAGATCGTCGAGATCGAACTGGAGCGGATCCCGGCCGCGCTTTCGAAGGTGGATCGACAATATCTCCATTCGCTCGCCGTGACTCGGCAGATCCACGAAGAACAGTTCGTCGAAACGCCCGCGTCGAAGGAGTTCTGGCGGCAACTGGGTGACGTCATTCGCAGTGGCTACCACGAAGACCGGTGATTTCTTCTCCGACAACCAGGTCAGGAACGAACCGAAGACTCGACTCGAATGCCCGTCTTGCCCAGATGCTGCAAAGCCTTTTTCAATCTCGTCGATCCACAATACTGCGGGTGCGATGGATTCTGCGACCGAAGTCGCTTCGCGGATGGCAGCTTCGGGGGATTGCCCACCGCCGCCGAAAGCAGCTGCAAGATCGAGCCGTAGCAAAGGGAACTGCCATTCCTGTGCTACGGCTTTCGCGGAGAGCGACTTTCCGCAGCCCTGCACACCCAGGAGCAAAAGGCCCCGTGGCATAGGCAGGCCGAAGCTGCGCGCCTCTCCGCCGAACGCACGACGTCGTTCAGCGAGCCAACGCTTGAGTTCATCGAGCCCGCCGATGTCGGCGAGTCCCGCTTCCTGTTCATGAAAGGCGAGTGATGGTGTACGCCTCAACGCCTGGCGCTTTTCGCGAATCATCAACGAGATGGCGGAAGTGTTGAGTCCGTCGGCCGCCGTGCACGACTTGCGCAGTACCCGCATGGCTTCCCCGGAAGTCAATCCCAACGCAGCCTTGACCGCGTCGTCAATCAGATCTGCTGGAGCGGACTCGATGGCCCGCTTGAAGAGGGATTCGAGTTCGGGGGCGCGTGGCAGAGCCAGCTCGATGTGTGCGACCTCGCGTGCCAGTTCTGCGGGAACCTCGATGGTCGGTCCCAACAAGACGACAATCTGTTTGCGCTCGGCCAGCATTTGAAGCATGTCGCGCAGGCGGCGTACGGCTACCAGGTCGTCGATCACGCGATGGGCATCCAGGATGACGAAGAGTGCGGGCTCCGATACTGCAGCAATCGCCCGAACGCCTTCATCGAAGGAGCCTGCACCTTGATTGGTGTTCGACAGGCCCGAGGCCACCGACCAGTTGATGACGGAACGCTCACACGCAGTGGCGGCCGCTTCGATGGTGCGCAAGGCGCGCTCTTCCTCGAAGCTCTCGAATGCGACGAGCCGCCAGCCCGCCTTGATCATCAGCGCGAGTTCGCGCGCAGACTCCTTGGCCATCGCTTCTCCGTCCCGATCAATCTATCTCGGCAGTCAGGCGGACCACCTCTTCAAATGTGGTCATGCCGTCGGCCAGGCGCCGAAGAGCACTTTCGCGCAGCATTTCCATACCTTCGACCCGCGCGGCATGGGCGAGTTCATTGGCGTCTCCGCCCTTCTTGATGATCTCGCGCAGACGCCGTCCGACGTCGAGCATCTCGAACACACCCGCTCTTCCGTACAAGCCCGTGTGCCGGCAATCCACGCAGCCCTCTCCCCAGCGCACGCCCAGACGCTCTCGTCGCTCGACGGGCACCTTGAGACCGAGCGCAGCCACCTGCTCGGGCGTCAGGTAACCGTCGACTGCGCAATGCGGACAGATCTTGCGCAGGAGTCGCTGGGCGAGCACGCCGCGCAGCACGCTGGACAGCAGGAAGCGCTCGACGTTGAGTTCGATCAGGCGTGTGATAGCTCCGGCAGCATCACGCGTATGCACAGTCGAAAAGACCAGGTGTCCCGTGAGTGCGGCCTGCACTGCCATCTGCGCGGTCTCTGGATCACGGATCTCACCGACCATGATGATGTCCGGATCCTGACGTAGGATCGAACGCAGCGCGTTCGCGAAGGTCACGTCGATCTGTGGCTGCACCTGCACCTGCACGAAGCGCGGATCGATCATCTCGATCGGATCCTCGACCGTGGTGATATTGATCTCAGGGCCCGCCAGGTAGCGCAGTGTCGAGTACAACGAAGTCGTCTTGCCCGAGCCGGTGGGGCCGGTAACCAGGATCAATCCATTGGGCGCCGTGATCCAGCGCTCGTATTGTTCGCGCTCGAGTGAATTGAAACCGAGTTCCTGCAGATCCGACATCAGGATGCCCGGATCGAGTACTCGAATCACGACTTTCTCACCGAAGGCGCTGAACAGACTCGAAACGCGCAGTTCGACTTCCTTGTCGCCGCGAGCGGTCTTGATACGACCGTCCTGGGGGCGACGGCGCTCGGCGATGTCCATACGAGCCATGACCTTGATGCGCGATACGATCGCAGCATGGACTGAGGACGGCAGAGCCTCGATGTCGTGCAGGATGCCGTCGATCCGGAAGCGAACGACGCAATCGCCGGCGCGCGGCTCCAGGTGGATATCGGATGCGCGCTGCTCGAAGGCGTAGTTCAGCAGGAAGTCGACGGCCGCAATCACATGGGCATCGCTATTCGTGGCCAGTTCTTCGTTCGATCGAAGCTCTACCAGTTCGGCCAATGCACTGTTCGAATTCTGGTCGCCAAGCTCGTCGACCGCGGCCTTGACGCTGGTGCGGAAGCCGAAGACGCGGTCGGCCACGCCCAGGATGTCGCGTTTGGACGCGATCGTGAATTCCACCCGCTTGTGAACCAGGTCCTGCATCGTCTGGCGCAGCGTCGAATCGTAGGGATCGGAGACGGCGAGGCGCATGCTCTCGCCTTCGTCGCTCAACGGGATGACCACGTGACGGCGCACGAAAGGTCGGGAGAACGTCTTGGTGATCAGATCGTTGTCTAGCCGCAACGGGTCGATCTTCAGATAGGGCAGATCGTTCTCGGACGCGATCGCCTCCGCAATCGCATCCTCGTCGAGTCGTCGATGCGCTTTGCTCGCATGAGGAAAGGCCGCGGCCGCAACGGTCTCGGCTGGGGATACCTCGTATCGTGCTGCGGCCGCCGAACGTACCGAGCCGACCCGCTCCTTGAGCACTCGGCTGTGCAAGGTGGTGGAGCGAGATTCCACATCCTTGGCCTGCTGGGCGGTGAGCAGTTCGCGCCGGGTCAACATCTCCAGGAGTTCGGAGAGCGTGAGTGGGGGGCGCATTTCACTGGCGCTACTGCGCTCAGGGTTGTGCAGATCTGCGGCAACGTCGCATTCGTCCGTCATGTTGGAGCCTATCGGCGATGCGATGGGAAAACCCAACAGGCAACAGACGCGACCCGCAAGCACTTAGCAGAGTGCAACTCGGTGACTATCTATTTGATAATAAAGGGTATTACGAAATTTCGCGGGCTTTAGCGGTTCGAAACCAACATCGACTCGAATTGACGGGAGTCCCATCCCTGCATGATCTGGCCATTCACATCGATCACTGGAACACCCGGGTTGCCACCGGTCTTTCGCATGTACTCCGCGTAGGCGTCGGGATCCTGTTGAACGTCGCGGTTCACATAGGGCTGGCCGATGTCGTCCAGATAGCTCACGGCCGCCCTGCAGTACGGGCAGCCGACCATCGTGTACAGGGTGACTTTGGCGGCCGTGGGTTCCGCCTGTGCGGCCAGCTGTGCCCGGGGCGCGTTCTCGTCCGACCATTCGCGCACGCCACCCTTTTCCCAGACCAGCGCAGCGGTGGCGGCGAGCGCAAAGAGAATCAGGGGGAGGGACTTCAATTCGTGTCTCCTGGACGCGGAAGGGCGTTGTCCCTGCATCGGACGACCCACGCCGGCGGTTGATTCTACCCTGGGTTGCGATCAGGGGACGACAGGAGCGCACACGTGCTCGATACCCGGTCCGAGTTGCGCGAGTTCACGGGCCAGAACGACCCAGTCCCCAACGTCACAGGAACCTGCCGGTGCGAGCGTATCGCACTTGCCCAGGCCTCCCGAACTCAGTGCCGGTCCGATCCAGGCCAGATGGTCGCGTAACTCTGTTACATCCAGATCGGTGACGCGTCCGTTGTCGCTGGTATCACCGCACTGACAGGCGTCGCCGAAACCGTCGGGCAATGCACCATTGGGGTCCGCCAGCGAGGCGACGCCGCCGGTATCGGCCTGCCCCAGGTTGGCGAACTTCGGGCAGTTGTCTGCGGAGTCCAGCAACGTGTCGTCGTCGCTGTCGGGATCGCCCGGATCGCTGTACCAGAAGTACTTCTCATCCGCGTCGAGCAGCAGGTCCCGGTCGCGATCGATACCGATGCGCACACCCGAGCCCGGTGGCACACAGGTGTAGGTCAACGGGTCGCCACCGCCCGTCGCCACGGCCCGCAAGCTCGCGTCATTTAGCACTGATTCGCTGGCGCGATCTGGTACGAAGAGTTGCGCGGCATTCATGGTCCAGCCTCGATCCTCGCCCGCTACCGAGCCCTTCACAACGATATCGCATTCCACCTGGTTGGGATCTTCAGGGCTCGGATAGGACACGAGAGCGCGCGCGATCATCAGATCGATTCGCGCACCCGCTGCGACCTGATTGGCTGCGGTCAAAGTGATCTGCTGACCGACGATCGGAGCGAGTTCGGAAGGGAAGGCCATCAGCAAGCGCGCGGTGTCCTGGCGCGAAACCTCGCCCGGCATCCCGTTGGGATCGTTGGGATCGATGGGGAGCTGGAAGATGAAGGTATTGACGAAGCTGAGCACGCTGTCGATCGAGCCGTCGTGCGAGTAACCGAAGCCGCGTATCTGCGGTTGGTTCGGATCGCCCAATCTCGGAAAAAGTGAGTTCGACACGCCGCCGAACATGCCCACTTTCGAATAGAGATTGCGCAACTGCGGGATCTTGAAGTCCTGAGGCTCGGCGCCCGGCAGGATCGACAGGAAGCCCTTGGTACCAAAGAAGCCCTGGCTCGAATCGAGGCCGTGACACTGGATGCACGATTTCGACGCCTGATCGGTGAATGGCGTGTTGAAGACCACGAGGCCGTGGGCTTCTGCCGCGCTCAGCGAATTGTCGAGATTGGCGATCGGGTTCGGCGGGGAAACGATCTGCAGTGCGTAGTCGGCGAAAGCCTGTATCTCGATCGCGTTCAATTGTGACGATCGTCCCAGCAAGCCGACAAAGGCGGGGTTGAAGGCCTTGAACGCTGCTTCCTCGTCGAACTGCGTACCCACATTGGGGTCGTCCGCGCCGGTCTTGTCACCGCGCCAGTGCATCGGACCGTGGTTCGCCATCCCGCGGAAGGTCTGTGTAGTCATCGGCCCTTTCTGGGGATGGACCGACGTACCGAAGCCGAGTTCAAAGAGATTGTTCTGGGGGATGATCGAGCCATTGGGATCGCCCAGGTCCCAGGACAGGCTGTCGAGGTCGCCAAAAACGTGGCACGCCGAACACGAAGCTTCGCCATTGCTCGAGGTCGCAATCGCGTCGTAGAGGAATGGCCGGCCCGCCAGTACATCCGCCGGTTCGGGATTGTGCAAAGCGATGTGATCGATTTCGCTCTCGGCGGACTTGTCGATGACCGAGATCGAATTGTCGAAACGCGTCAGCACATACAGTCGGTCGTTGATCTCGTCGACCACGACGCTCGTAGGTCCGCCGCCGCTCACAGATATCTGATTGTTCGGATCTGGAGTGAAGCCATCTGCGATCAGTTCACTGGTCGAAAACACGCCAACCTTGCTCGATCCGAAGGCCGCCACGTACAGGGTGTCGCCCGAGATAGCCATGCCCATGGGGGTTGCCAGACTCTTCTCCGCGATGCCCGCAGGAGAAGGCACGACTTCGTAGTCGATGTGCGTGTTCAGATGGCGCGTCTCCACGTTCGGATCGTCGATCAATGTGATTCGTGCCTGGTGAATCTTGCTCTTGACCTCGGATTCGAAGCGCTGCGCGTTGTTCGCCTCAGTATTGCTCACGTACAACACGCCGGTATTCGGATCGACGAGCATGTCAAACAGGATTGTTCCTACGCCGGAGAAGCGGTCGAGTTCGACCGGCGTCACTGCGTCGGCATCGATCGAGAAGACATCGTAGTCGGGCAATTCCAGTTTGATGTACGAACTCACATCGATCCCGCCACGCGCGGTCCAGGTCGAGCCATTGAATGCTGCGATCGCACCGATATCGATCGAGCCCGGTTCGATCGGTAGGATTCGATTCGGAATCGCGGTCGTGCGATTGCCCGAGTGAAATACGCTCAGGTAGACCTTGTCACCACTCGGCGTTGCGGCCAGAGCACGTGGAGTATCCCCAAACAGCGTCAGTATGGTTTCCGGGGTTCCGCCCAACGCCGATCCAAGACTGTTGGCATCGAAAATCCACAGATCCGCGCGTCCCACACTCGGGGTGAAGAAGTCGCCGTACTTTTCGCCGTTGGGATCCGCCGGATGAACCTGCCCGCGATGGGCGGCCGAGATGAACGCGCGCGGGAAGGGCTGATTCGGATCGGGAGGCGTACCTGCGAAAACGATGTCGCGCGGTTCGTCACCGACCAACAAGGTACGCGTGACGCTGGGCGGGTCGCTGCTGACGTCCACAATGCTGATGCTGTCGGAAAGATGATTGACGACCCAGACTTCGGCGTTGCTGCGCGCGGCCACGGAGATCGGCTCCAGGCCCACGGGAACGGAGTACTCGAAGCTCAGACCACCCGGCCCGATGCTGAAAATTTCCAGCCGATTGTCCGGGGTATTGAGGGCAAACAGGCGGTCGCCGTCGGGCGAAAGCGCGAGCGGCCGAACTTGCCCGGTTTCGAAAAACCAGAAGTCCTTGGCCTGTGCACCAGTTGAAACCAACGCTGCCATGCTCGCCAAGAGAAGGGCAGACAAAAAGTCACGAATTCGAGCCATGATCGTACCGCAGCATCCCAGAAGGGCGCGGAGAGCCCTTCTTCCATTCCAACCTCTTCGCCCACGGACCCCGGTAGATGTGCCGAGTTCCGTTCCCTGAGGGGCAGGGGAAATTATGCACATCTGCCCCCAGACTGGGAACCCTTTTCTGCGCCGGTACTGCTTCCGGCCTGCCGGGGAGCCTCCCGGCTCGCATCGGCCCAGGCGGGGCGTGTGTCTTCCGGAAGGTGTACAATGATCCTAACGGCGGTGCCGACAGCGTCAGCGCTGCATCCTGGGCTTTTCGCCGTTATGACTATCGCGCATCCGGGCTAAGCAGCCCTGTTTCGATCTTCCAACGCCCGAAGACCGTCATCGTGATCTCGGCTCGGTGAATCATTCGCAGATCCCGATGTTTCGGCTCGGGTGGCAGATCGGTACACGGCAAGCAAAAGAGTCCGGAAGTAGGGCATCGAAAATCCGGTTGGTAATCACCCGGTCGCAAGGAGCGAAGGCCGAGGAGAGAGTGATGGAAGACGAAATGGCGAGACTGGAAATTGACGGCAAGGCACACGAATTCCCGGTGATAACCGGGTCCGAGGGTGAACGCGGCATCGACATATCAGACTTGCGTAGCCAGACCGGCCTGATCACTCTGGATCGCGGCTACAAGAACACCGGTAGCTGTCTCAGCGAGATCACCTTCATCGACGGCGAGCAGGGCATCTTGCGCTACCGCGGCTATCCGATCGAGGAGCTGGCCGAAAAGAGTGATTTTCTCGAGGTGGCCTACCTGTTGATCAACGGGGAGCTACCGGCCGCGCCGCAGTATGACCAGTGGAGCAAAGAGATCGTCTATCACACGATGCTCCACGAAGATCTGAAGGCCTTCTTCGAGGCCTTCCCCAAAGATGCCCATCCCATGGCTGTGAGCTCGGCGGTGGTCGCGGCGCTTTCGACGTTCTACCCGGAGTATCTCGACCCTGAGAGTCCAGACCAGATCCAGGAATCGATCAAGCGACTGATCGCGAAGTTCCCGACGATTGCCGCCTACGCGCACAAGCACTCGATCGGGCACCCGGTTCTGTATCCGGACAACAACCTCACTTACGTCGAGAACTTCTTGCGCATGATGTTCGGTACGCCATGCGAGGAGTACGCACACAATCCGGTGGTGGCTCGCGCGATCGATACGCTGCTGATCCTGCACGCCGATCACGAACAGAACTGCTCGACGAGCACCGTACGCCTGGTGGGTAGCTCGCACGTGAATCTGTTTGCCGCGATCTCGGCCGGAATCAATGCGCTCTGGGGACCGCGCCACGGCGGCGCCAATCAGAAGGTCATCCAGATGCTCGAGGCTATCGCGGACGAGGGTCTCACGGCGCAGGAGTTCGTGGATCGCGCGAAGAGCCGAGATGACACCTCGCGCCTCATGGGCTTCGGCCATCGCGTGTACCGCAACTACGATCCTCGCGCGAAGATCATCAAGAAGGCCGCGTGGAGCGTGCTCGACCAGTTGGGGGTCAATAACAAGTTGCTCGAGATCGCCGTCGATCTCGAGAAGATCGCGCTCGAGGACGACTACTTCGTGACGCGCCGCCTGTATCCCAATGTGGATTTCTACTCCGGAATCATCTTCAAGGCGCTCGGTATTCCCATCAGCAGCTTCACTGTGCTGTTCGCGATGGGACGTCTACCCGGCTGGATCTGCCAGTGGATGGAACTGCACGAAGAAGGCCAGGCAATCGGCCGCCCGCGTCAGATCTACACCGGTCCGACTGAGCGCAGCTACGTTCCCAAAGACAAGCGTTAGTCGGAAATGCGACAGGCTCGATGGACTGAGAAGTCGATCGCCCTCGTAGATGTCGAACCGCCACCTCTCCCGGAAAGCTGGGTGAGGCTGGCGGTTTCGGCTTGCGGGATATGTGGAACCGATTTGCACCTGCTGCGCCGCGAGCTTCCCGTAGTTCCCGGTGGCGTTCCCGGACACGAGATTGCAGGTGTGCCTCTCGATGGACCGGCCGGTATCGCAGATGCGATCTACGCGGTCGAGCCGCGCATCTGGTGTGGCACCTGTCCGTCCTGCGCCGAAGGAGAGCGGCAGTTGTGCCAGACGGGGGAACTCTTCGGCATCCAGCGACCCGGTGGGATTGCCGACTTCGTCGATGTTCCCCTGACGGCGGTTCATCGTGTCGACGCCTCCGTGGACTCCCGTGTCGCGGCTATTTCCGAACCCCTGGCCGTGTGTGTGCGCGGGCTGCGCCGCGCCACGCTCGCTCCGAACGATCGCGTTCTGGTTCTGGGTGCGGGAACGATCGGTCTCCTGAGCGGTATGCTGGCCCGCGATCGCGTCGAGGAAGTCGCGATCACCGCGCGCCATCCGCACCAGCGCGATGCCGCCAAGCAACTTGGTCTCCAGGTTCTCGAGGAAGGCGATGCACCGGCATGGGCGCGGGAGCACCGGCCCAATGTGATCCTGGAATCTGTCGGGGGCAGCAGCGATACGCTCAACAACGCGATCTTCCTGTGCCGACCGGGAGGCCGCGTGGTCGTGCTCGGTGTCTTCTCGTATGCGCCGAGTATCAATGCAACCGTCCTGACGCTGAATGAAGTCAGCCTGATCGGGTCCAATACGTATGGCGCGGATGCCAATCGTTCGGATTTCGGGGACGCGGTCTCACTTCTGCCCAGTTTCGCCGCGGAAATCGCCAGGCTGCAGACGCACAGTTTCGGACTCGAACGACTTGAGGACGCATTTGCTTGTGCCGAAGACAAGAGCAGTGGTGCAATCAAGGTGACCCTGGAGCCCAAGCCCTGAGCGTGAGCGATTCCGAAGGCAAGTCCGAGCCCTATCTGCCCAAGTTGCATTCGCCCATGCGAGAGCGGCAGGTGGCGCTTTCGCGCTTCATCTCCAACCTCACGAACAGCACATACCGGGGTGCCTTCAAACGCGAGATCAGCCGATTCCTGGATCGGAACCGCACCTTCACGCGCCCGCAGATCCGCTTGCGGCGCGGTCACGAGGAACTCCACGGTCTGCGCATTGCCTTTGTGTCCGACGTGCACGCGGGCAGCTTCATGGACGAACAGGATCTGACTCGCGTCTTCGCGAAGGTCGCCGAGCAGGAACCCGACCTGGTGTGTCTGGGCGGTGATCTGGTTGATCACTACGACCACCAGGCGTTGATGCTGCGCAAAGCGGTCTCGTTGCTGAGTCCGCCGCTCGGGGTATTCGCGGTTCCCGGAAACCACGAATATCACGCCGAGTCGAGTCTGCTCGTCTGGCGTTCCGTGCTCCAGGACATGGGTGTGAACATCCTGATCAATCGCGGAGAACGCGTGCAGCGGGGGGCCGCCACGCTCTGGATCGCCGGCGTCGATGACTACACAGAAGGCCATCCCGACCTGGAGCAAGCGGTAGAGGGGCGTAAGGGAGACGAGCCGATCCTGCTCCTGTCGCATCACCCGGACTTCTTTCGCGAAGCCTGTCTTGCCGATGTCGACCTGATGCTCTCGGGTCACACACACGGCGGGCAGATTCTGCCCTTCGGTCGCGCGCTCACCGGTCACACCAAGCTGGGCTACTGGTCCGGGCGCTTCGAAGCCCCGGGAGGCTCACAGCTCTACGTCGGGCGCGGAGCAGGAGTCGGCTTTCTCCCGGTACGCCTGGGCGCACCGGGAGAGATTGCCGTTGTGGAGTTGCAGAGGAACTGAGCGCCTCTGCAGCGCGATCCGCTAGCCCTTGGCGGCCGCCAGGGAACTCGCCAGCGCCGGGACCACCTCGAACAGGTCCGCGACCACACCGATGTCCGCGACCTCGAAGATCGGGGCATCGGGATCCTTGTTGATCGCGATGATGTAGTTCGAACCCTTCATCCCGACCAGGTGTTGGATCGCACCTGAGATGCCCACTGCGATGTACAGTTTCGGCGAGACGACCTGGCCCGAGCTTCCGACCTGGTATTCGTGCGGGAGCCAACCGGCGTCGACCACCGGCCGCGATGCGCCCATCTGCCCGCCGACGGCTTCGACCAGGGGCTTGAGGACCTCATCGAAGTTCTCCGGCTTCTGCAGGCCGCGACCGCCGGAGATGATGATCTCGGCCTTGGTCAGATCGTGACCGCCCGATGCGGCCGTACGAGTTTCTACGAAGCTCGTGCGCGCGGTCGTGCCACTCGCATCGAGGCTTTCGACGGAGCCCGCATCGCTGCCTTCGTAGCCTTCACAGGCACCGGGCTGCACAGTCGCGATACGCGGCGAACCGGCGATTCGCATCCGAGCGTCGAATTTCGCATTGAACATGCGGCGCAGGAAGACCAGGTCTCCGCCGTCTTCTTCGATGTTGAAGACGTCGGTGGCCAGTCCTGCATCGAGTGCGGCGGCGAGCTTGCCCGCCACATCCCAGCCGATCGGCGTGTTGGAGAGCAGGATCAGTTCCGGGCTTTCCTGCGCGATGGCCTTCTGGATGACCGCGCAGAAAGCGTCGGAAGTGTAGTTCTCGAGCGATCCGTCGTCGGCGGCCAGGACCTTGCCGCCGCCCTTCGAGGAAAGCTCTTCGGCGACCCCGCCAATTCCGCTTCCGATGACGACGGACGAGACGTCTCCGCCGAGCTTGCGTGCGAGTGCGACGAGTTCCAGCGTGCTTTCACGCAGGCCGCCGTTCTGAATTTCACCGACGATGAGTGTCTTCGGCATTTCGATGTGCTCCTAAAGGCGCGGCTCGTTAGAGCAGGCCGAGTTCCTTGATCTTGGCGGTGAGCTTGTCGGCGACTTCGGCGGCGGATCCTTCGAGGATCTCTGCGCCTTCGCCCTTCACCGGTGCGTAGATCTTTTCCATCGTCACCTTTGGAGCGATGGCTCCCGCATCCAGTCCAAGATCACCGAGCGACTTTTTGTCGAGGGGCTTCTTCTTGGCCTGCATGATTCCCTTCAGCGACGCGTAGCGGACTTCGTTCATCCCGGTTTGTGCGGTGAGAACACATGGACGGGGAACGGATACCACCTCGAGCGCACCGCCTTCGAGCTCGCGCTCGACCTCGATGGCGCCATTGTTGATGGTCGCCTTCACGATTGCGGTGGCGTGCGCGATGTCGAGCAATTCGGCGACCATCGGTCCGATGCAGCCGAAGTTCGAGTCGTCCGACATCATGCCCAGGAGCACGAGTTCGGCGCCTTCGGCCTTGGCCACTGCGGCAAGCACCTTTGCAACACCTAGAGCGTCCGCTTCTTCCAGCGCGTCGTCCCAGACGTGGATCGCGCGGTCGGCGCCCATACCCAGGGCCGTGCGCAAGGACTGCACTACGCGATCGGGGCCGACACTGGCAACGATCACTTCGCTGTCGCCGGCATCTTTGATGCGAAGAGCTTCTTCCAGTGCGTAGCTGTCGTACTCGTTGATTTCGAACTTGATACTCGAGTCCGAAATCCATTTGCCGTCCGCTGCTATCTCCAGGCGCGCATCTTTGTGCGGGACCTGTTTTAGGCAAACGAGGATCTTCATGGGGTGGATCTCCGTTGAAAAACGTGAAAAGGGAAGGCGCGCAAACTGGCGCGCAAGGGGGAACCGGCGGGCACGATACGGGAAGCCTTGCCCCTTTTCAAGCGCGTGCGGCCGTCAGTTCCAGGTGCCACAAAGTGCTGCAGTGGTGGAGAGCGACTTTCGCCCCGGATCAACCGCCCATCATCTGGCGCCAGGTCTCGAGATCCGGAATCCGCAAATAGGGATTCACCTTCTTCGTCTCGGCCATGCTGCGGTTCGCACCGCCGCCGTAATCGTGGCCCGGGAACAGGATCGTGTCGTCGGGCAGGTCTGCCAGTTGGCAGATGCTGCGATACATATCGTCCGGATTGGCTCCCGGAAGATCGACCCGGCCGCAGCCCTGGATGAACAGCGTGTCGCCCGAAACCAGGGCGTTGCGCGCCTTGAAGCACTGCGACCCCGGAGTGTGGCCAGGCGTGTGCAGGAACTCGATCTCGACGTCGCCGACTGTCATCTTGTCGCCCGAGTCGACCTTCACCATGTCGTTGTCCGAAAGGCCGGTCACGCGACACACGCCTTCGGCTTCGAGCTTGTTCGCGTAGATCTTCATCGGTCGCTGCGTCATCAACTCCGGTAGCCCTTCGATCTCCTGGTTGAAGATCGCGCCGCCGATGTGATCCGGGTGGTAGTGCGTGACCAGGGCCGCGATTGGCGTCAGACCCTGATTGTCGATGTGTTCTAGAAGTCCGGCGATGCTCCAGGCCGGATCGACGATCACCACCTCGCGGGTTCGGTTCGAACCGACCAGGTAGACGAAGTTCTGCATGGGGCCGCACGCGAGTTGCTCGATGAACAGATCGTCGGGTTCGGACATTTTCATTCTCCCCTTGGGGCGCCTGGGCGGAGGTTCCGGATACTCCGCGGCGAAATCAGTGTCAACCGAAGAGCTGGCTGAACAGGATCGCGGGCAGCGCAAACGCGACGATGCAGATCAGAGCGGCCTTCAGCGTCGTACTGCCGTAGACCTCGCGCGTGGCCAGTACGATCGAGAACAGGAAGAGCGCGGTTCCCGCCCATGCGACCAGGCCCCCGATCAGCGGCAGCCCGGAGGCCACCTGCAGCCCGGACCAGGCGTATGCGAAGCCCGTGCAGCGCCACAGACGCGCATAGTCGACGTCGCCTTCCACGGTAAACAGCCCGGCGATCCAGATCAGCCCGCTCACGCCGATCCACTGGATGATCGCGAGCGCGATCCACAGAAAGATCAGAGAAAGCGAACTCTGTCCCAGCCCGGCGAGCACCGATGCACCGATGACCACCGCAAAGGCCTGTGGGATGCTGTGCGGGTCGCGAGCGATCTCGGAGTAGACGTCCGGATCCAGGCGTGCGATGCCGCGCAGGCGCTCGATGAAGCGCCGTTCCGGAGCGAATAAATCGGGAAATAGGCTCAGAGGTTCCCCATCACCGTCTGGATGAAGGTATCCAGGACCCCGGTGACTTCACCCAGCACTTCCTCGTGCGTCCGGTGGGTCCGTTTGATCAGCGACAGACCCTGACCCGCATCGGAAACGACGTGGAGTCGCGTCGGGGCGCCGATCTTGCGCAGGAGTGTTTCGAGTCGATCTACACGGCAATGGGTGTCGCGCGATCCCTGGACGAAGAGCATCGGACAGATGATCCGGTACAGGGAATCGACTTTCTGCTGGTTCGGCTTGCCGGCCGGATGCAGGGGAAACCCGAGGCAGGCCAGGCCGTCGACCTTGAGGCCCTGAGAAACCACATTCGCCGCGACCCGCGCGCCCAGGCCGATGCCCCCCACCACGAGCCGCGCAGGCGCGTTCTCCGGGTCGAGCATCAACGAACTGAGTGCGACTCGGAAGGTGCGTTCGAGGATTTCGGCGGCATCCGGACGCTTTTTCGACAGTTCCGCGAAGGGAAAGTTGAAGCGCAGGGTCAGGAGGCCCCGCTCGGCCATCGAGCGCTGGAGGCTCATCAGTTCGGGCAGATCCATGCCTCCGACGGTGTCATGCGCCAGGATCAGGCCCACACGCTGCCCGCTGGGCCACCATTCAGGGGTACCCACATTACCTGTGACGCTGATCTCAGGGGTCACTTGGATCTGGATCGCGTCGAGCTTCACGTTCGTGCTCATAGGCGGCTTCTTATACCATAAAGCTCATGTCACGCTCTTGGACTCTCATCTGCACCCTGGTCGTCCTGTTGATCGCCCCGGACTCGTTTGCCAATACAGTTCGGTACTTTGGGGTGTGGAGCTACAATGAAAATGCACCCACCCGCGAGATCGAAAATCATGCCCTCGCCGAGCGGAAGCTGGGCTATTGGGTCCTGAGCTTCGATGATGACGAGGCGGTGATCAGCGGTACGTATCACGGAGCCGATGGAACCCCCTGGGTCTCGTTCTGGTACGCCGAGGCGGACGGCCGGGTGTACGCCGACTTGTACCGGGGCCCGAAAGCGATCGATAGTGAATACATCGCCCGCAAGAGCACACAGCTCAAAGACCGCAAACCGAACTGGCCGGCTTCCCGGCGGTGAGGTTTCGGGCGATGACGAGGTAGGGACGTGCAGAAGGTTCTGATCGTGGGGGTTGCTCGAGGCCAGGGTCGTCTCCTGGCCCGCCGTCTGTCGCGCAACCACAAAGTGGTGGGCGTCGATACCGAGAACTGGAGTCGGCGCCCCGCCGAGACCCCGTTTTATCGCGTCGATGTGCGGACGCGCGGCTTTGAAGACGTACTGCGCAAGGAACAACCCGACACGGTCGTGCACCTGGGCTTCGTGCGTCACTTCCGCGACAAGCCCGATCAGCGGCACGATGTGAACGTGCGAGGCACGCGGAAGCTGCTCGACCACTGCCGAAACCACGGCGTGAAGAGAATCTCGGTGCTCTCGACGAGCTACGTCTACGGAGCTCTGCCGGAGAACCCGAATTTCATGGACGAGGACTACCCGCTGCTCGCGGGTCGCAATTATCCCGAGATTCGCGATCTGGTCGAAGTCGACACAATCTCCAGCGCGTTCATGTGGCGGTACCCCGACGTCCAGACTTCGATTCTGCGTCCGGTTCCTACGCTCGGGTACTACGTGGAAAACTCGATCGTGAATTACCTGCGACAGCGCAGGGTGGTGGTGATGATGGGGTTCAACCCCATGCTGCAATTCATGCACGAAGAGGACCTCTCGGAGGCCATCGCGTTGACGGTCGAGCGGAATCTGCGCGGCGTGTACAACGTGTGCGGTCCGGGGGAGGTGCCGCTGCGCATCGCGATCCAGGAAACCGGCGCCACTGCGCTATCGCTCCCAGAACCCCTGGCGCGTCCCGTCCTGGATCGGATGTTTCGTCTGGGGCTGTTTGGTGTACCCACCGGCGCCATCGACTACATCAAGTACCCGTGCACCATCGATGGCGAGCGATTCGCGAACAGTACTGGCTTCAGGCCCCTTTTCGGCCTGAAGGAGAGCTTCCGCAGCCTTCGACGCTGATTTCGGACCCGCGTGCTCGCGAAGCGTCCGGGCCAATGTTCTCGGGGCTGTAGGGCGGAAGCTGCGCGACCGATAAGCAGGGAGATCCTCGGAGTCTCCCGATGCGCGATCCCAATCGATCAGAAAGTTCGAAGACCGGCGTGCGCCTGCTGGCGACTATCGGCGTAGTCCTGCTCTCGGTTCTCGGGTTGGGTCTGTTGGCCGTGATTCCGTTGGACCCCGATGGTCTTTCCTACGAGACTCTCGCGCCGCACAGACCAGCGCGTGTGGCAGTGATCGCACTTTCCGCCAATGGCCGCATCAATCGAAATATCGGGCCAGAACACGAGCTATGGCACGAAGCCGCGCGCCTGGCCCATCTGGACTCTGAAGACGTCGAAGTCCAGGCTCTTTCCGAGATTCTGCGCGAACGTTTTGGCAGCTGGGTCCTGCCCAGGCAAACGGTGCTTTCAGACGAGGATCTCGACGCGCTCGATGCGTTCCTCGCCAGTGGCGGAGGAGTCGTTCTGAGCGGGAACGCGGGGACGGTCGACGACCACGGTGAACTGCGTCTGATTCCGCCCCACGAACGCTTCTTTCCCGGTTATCGCTTCGAGATCGTGCCGAAGACCCGGCCCACTTTGCAGGTGGGATTGCGGGGGCCACTTGTGGCAAATCTCGCGCCCGGGCGGTTTTTCCAGGTAGAACCCGCACATCGCGCGTTAGTGGCCCGCGGGGACAGGGGTGCCCTGTTCTGGTCGAGCGATGCTGGCGAACCACCCGATGTGCCATTGCTGCACGGTCATCACCTGCACGCGCCGGTGGTCTGGCTGGGACTTGCGCCCGAGACGATCGAGGATGGAAACCTGTCCCGGGTGCTACTGCGGAACGCGCTCGTCTATACAGCGCGCAGACCGTTGGTGGAGTTACAGACCTGGCCAAAAGGTCGGGCTGCGGCCGCCCTGATCTCCAGCGAACCTGCAACGGACAAAAGAACTGCACTTCTCATCCGCCAAATTCACCGGACGCATGAGGTTCCGCTGGTCGATGCTTCGAAGCTGCGCGGTTGTAGCGCTGAGGGCCTGGACGATGAAGAGGTCGTAAACGAACTCTCACTGCGCGGCTGTCTCTTTGTCGCGTCGCAATCCGCGCGCAGTTCTGCTCCGGAAATTCCGGCCATCCTCGGGTCCAAAGTCGTCTTGCTGCCGCTGCTCGAAAGCACTGCGGATGATGAGGACGTTTCCGATCCGCGTTCGCTGATTCGCCGCGAGCTCAACGAGTATCTTCGCGTCGAGCGCCTCGGTGGCCTGTATTCACTCACCTATGATCCCGCCTGGATCGCCGATCCCGACGGTGTCGAAGTAATCGAGCGACTGATTGGAGAGCTCGCGGCGCACGAGGTCTGGTTTGCGAGCGGTGATGAGCTGGCGAGATGGTGGTTGAGCCGCCGAAAGATCCGCGTGGATCTCGCGCTCGATCAACCCGGAATCGCGTCTCTTTCACTGCGCAATGACGGCGGCACGACGGTACGCGGTGTCACGGTGCGAGTCTACTTGCCACCAGGCTCCACGCGCACTCGTCCGATGGAACCCTCGCTGCTCTTTGGACCGCGCAATACACTGCGAGTTGCTTCGGATCGCAGCTGGGTGGAGTTGGTTGCCCAGCGCCTCGACCCCGGACAGGAAGTTTCCTACACGCTTACCTTCTGAGAACGGGAGGCCCGGATGGCCGTCGACGAAACTAGAGACAACCCGCTACTGGACCAGAGCGGACTGCCGCGTTTCGACGCAATTGCCGTCGAGCACGTCGAGCCCGGGATGCGCGCGTTGCTCAGGCAGGCCGAGGCTGATTTCGAGGCTCTCGAGAACTCCCTCGAACCGACCTGGTCTGGACTCGTCGAGCCGATCGAGCGCATTGGCGACCGACTCGGCTTCAGCTGGGGCATTGTTGGCCATCTGATGGGTGTTCGGAATTCCGACGAGCTACGGGCCGCGCACAAGGCCATGCAACCGGAGGTGATCGCGCTATCCGTTCGCATGGGTCAGAGCCGGCGCATCTACGACGGACTCCTCGCGCTGCGCGATGGGCCGGTGTTCGCGCAGCTCGATGCGGCACAGCAGCGGATCGTCGAAGTCTCGATCCGCGATGCCGAGCTATCCGGCGTGGGCTTGGACGGCTCCGAGCGCGACGCTTTCAACGAGATCCAGCAGGAACTCGCCGAGCTCGCCACCCGCTTCGACAACCACGTAATGGATGCGACCCGCGAGTTCGCGCTCGTCCTGCGAGACAAGGACGAGGTAGCCGGTCTTCCTGAAAGCTGGCTCCAGTTCGCTGCCCAGTTGGCGCTCGAAGCGGGCGAAGAGGGTGCGAACGCCGACGAAGGGCCCTGGCGCGTAACGCTCGACTATCCCTCCTTATTGCCGTTCTTGCAGCACAGTCGGCGACGCGATCTGCGCGAAACACTGTACCGATCGAACATCACGCGTGCGAGCAGCGGCAATCTGGACAACGGACCCGTGATCGAACGAATTCTCGAGCTTCGTCTCGAAGAAGCCAAGCTGCTCGGCTTCTCGAGCTTTGCAGAGGTGAGTCTCGTACCCAAGATGGCGACGAACGTCGCCGCCGTCCGGCAACTGCTGGAAGAGTTGCGCGCGGCCTCGCATGAAGCGGCCCACCGGGAACACGCAGAGCTTGCAGAGTTCGCCGCGAGTAGAAGCGCTCCTGAGGCGAGCGATCTTCGACAATGGGACATCAGTTTCTGGGCGGAACGGCAACGCGAGGAACTCTACGCGTACAGCGAAGATGAACTGCGTCCCTACTTTCCGCTTCCGCGGGTGCTCGATGGCCTGTTCGCGCTGGCTCGTCGCCTGTTCGGCGTGACGATACAACCCGCCGATGGAGGGGTCCCCGTCTGGCACGAAGACGTGCGGTTTTTTCGAGTGCTCACCGATGGCGGCGATCCGATCGCCGCGTTTTATCTGGATCCCTATAGCCGCCCGTCGGAAAAGCGTGGTGGCGCCTGGATGGACGAATGCGTAGGACGCAGCAGCGTCGCGCAGGAATCCGGCGTGCGCCTACCGGTCGCCTATCTGGTGTGTAATCAGACTCCGCCGGTCGGAGACAAGCCGTCGCTGATGACTTTCAATGAAGTCGAAACACTGTTTCACGAGTTCGGTCACGGGTTGCAGCACGTCCTGACGCGAGTCGACTATGGGCTCGCCTCCGGAATCCGCAACGTCGAGTGGGATGCAGTTGAACTCGCCAGCCAGTTCATGGAGAACTGGTGCTATCACCGTGAGACTCTCCTGGGAATCGCGAAACACTTCGACACCGAAGAGGTACTGCCTGAGGATCTGTTCCAGAAGATCTGCGCTTCTCGGACTTTCCGCGCGGGTAGTGCCATGCTGCGTCAGATCTTCTTTTCCTCGACGGATCTGGAGTTGCACGACTGCTATGTGCCCGGTGGGACGGAGACTTATCTGGACGTTGAGCGACGTGTCGCTCGGGCGACGATGGTTCTCGAACCACTGCCCGAGGACCGCTTTCTATGCTCATTTTCCCATATCTTCGCAGGTGGCTATGCCGCGGGGTATTTCTCGTACAAGTGGGCCGAAGTGCTGAGTGCTGACGCGTTCTCGGCGTTTGAAGAAGCTGGCCTCCAGGATGACGCGGCGATTGCCGAAATCGGTGCGCGTTACCGCGAAACCGTGTTGGCCCTCGGCGGAAGCCGTCGAGCCATGGAGGTGTTCATCGAATTCCGCGGTCGCGAACCGAAGACCGAGGCGTTGCTACGGCATTCGGGTCTGGCGATCCAGTGTTCTTCTGCAGCCTGCTAGACGAATTTCCTGCTAGATGAATTCCGGTGGGCAGGAAGCTTCGATCCAACTGGTGTAGTCCTTGTAACCGATCTTTTCCTGCCGTTCGCGCACGCGCGCTAGCAGGCTGTTTCGCTCGGCTTCGGCCAAGGGCTTCAGCTTCTTCACTTCGTCGGCGATGCGAAGGTATTGCTCGCTGACATGGGTGCCGATCCGTCGCGCGTGCTTGCGAGAGTCGACGATATTCCCCTTGCCCGTCACGACGTTGCCGGCGGAGAAGACCGTGGGGAATCCGGGCAGGCGACCGAGGTCCCAGTCCTCGTACGCGTAGAGCTCACCCTTCATGGGAATGTCCGCGATCTCTTCCGGAATACTGCCGATGGAACTGATGATCTGCGAACCGCGCACCTCGACGGTTTCGTCGCTGATCAAGACACGGCCTGCCTCGAGTCGGGTCCTTGCGAATACGAGTCCGGTGAGCCGTTCGTTCTCGACGATCAGATCGACGGGTGCGCGCAAGGGCTCAATCTCGAACAGGTACTTTTCCTGTGACTTGGCGAGGACGCGCGCGCGACTCTTCTCGATCTTCTCGCGCATCTTGTCATCGGCTCCGTCCGGCATGTTCACCAAGGGCATGTCTTCGGGGCGTCTGCGATAGAAGATCGTGGCGGGCTGGATGCCCAGCTCCTTCCATGTCAGGTCGTGGCTTTCCAGGACCCTGGGAATGCCCTTCACTTCGAGTTCTACCAGGTCTTCTTCGATGCCGCGTTCGCGTAGCGCGGCGAGCGTGAGTTCCAGGTTCAAGGCCTTGGCCACGTCGATCGAGGCCAATCCACCGCCGACCACGATCGTGTCGTTCAAGGCTTCGAAAACCTCACCCGCGAAGTTTTTCTCGTGGCGGTGGTTGAACCACAGGATGAACGGGTTCTGATAGACGAGGCCTTTGCGGACGAACTCGTCTGCCCCTTCAATCGGCAACGGGCGGTCGCGCCAGGCACCGTGAGCCAGCACGACCGCGTGAAAACCCCATTCATTGGCGAGTTCGGGAAGCGACACGTCGCGGCTCAATGCCGTCAACGGTACGAAGCGGATATCTTCCTGGTTCAGTTTGCGGTCGATGGAATCGTATTCCTTGCGTCGCAATCCAACGTGCCATCTGGGCAGTCCGTCTTCGACTTTCCCGTACGGGCGCGGGTTCTGTTCGAACACCACCGTGAGAATGCCGTGACCGGCGAAGATATCGGCTGCTTCGGCCCCTGCCGTAGCACCCCCGACGATCGCCACTGCGAAAACTCTGTCTTCAGCCATCGAGGCCGATTCTACCGCAGCTTCAGCTTTTGACACACCGAGGCGGTTCTCATAGCCTGCGCGCCCATGGGAGCATCAGCTGAAATCTCGCACGTGTTCTTCGATTTCGGGGGGACGCTGTTCAGCTACAACGATATTGGCGGCGGTACCTTCAATCTCCTGCTCGAGGCCGCTCGTCGTCTGGGCATCGAGGCTGCGCCCAGGGAGATCGGGCTCCAATATCGTCGCGCGAGCAAGGACGCGTATTCCGCAATCCTGCCACGACCCTATTTCCTGCATCGCGACCTTTTCGAGGACACTTTTCGGCGCTACGCGCAGGCGCTCGGCGGCGTCGTGACCCCGGAGCTTCTGGACTGGTTCCACGAAGCCCAGCGCGAACTGGTGACCACGACTTTCGAGCTGCGCGAGGACTGTCTGGCGACGCTGAAAGCGCTGCGGGAGCGCGGTCGGGTGCTTTCGATCGTCTCCAACATCGATGACGACTATCTGATTCCGATGATCGAGCGGGCCGGGCTGGGAAAATTCCTGGACCACTGGTCCAGTTCTGAAGAGGCACGCTCCTGCAAGCCCGATCCCGGTTTCTATCACTACGCGTGCGAGAAGGCGGGCTGTACGGCGGATCAGGTGCTCTTCGTCGGCGACTCACCGGAACAGGACATCGCCGGAGCGCTGGGTGTCGGCATGCGGACCGCATTGATTCGCGAAGCCGGTGCGAGTCCTCCGGGTCACGGTGTGGGAGACAGCGCCGAGCCCCATCACGTGATCGAGGCGCTCGGGGAGATCCTTTCGATTCTCGAAAGCTGAGGGAACGTCCGTGGCTGAACGTATCTTGAATGCCTCTACCTACGGCAAGGAACCCACGCGGATCCTCTTGCGGGTGATCGAATACGAGCGCGGCGAGCGTATCGGTCGGGCCGCGCGGATCGGGTTGCCGTTACTGGGCGGGGCTTTCATCAGCCTTTTCATTCCCGCCATCGGTCATGTACTCGGTATACCCGGCTTCCTGGCCGCGTCCGTCTTTTTCAGCATTCGGCGGCTTCGCCAGCACGAAAGTGTGGATTCGCTGACCGGCGAATGCCCGGCGTGCCAGAAAGAGCAGAGTTTTCCCGCCGACGCGGAGCTGAGCCTGCCTGTGACCCTGCGCTGTCCGGCCTGCGCCGAGTTTCTGAAAATCGAGGCTACGGGCGGCTAAGCCCTCTGGGTTTCGGCCGGACGATGGGTCCGCATGGTTGCTCCAGTATCGGGCTAGGGAACCTCTGCACAGGGAGGCTGCGGCTGCGAAGCTCGATGCATCCGCCTGCGCTGCGTCGCGCGACCCTCTGCAGATCTACGGATCTGCGATCGGATCACGCTTCTTGCTCAGGCGGCGACTCCCGCTTCTCGCTCGAATCCTC
>JAAELY010000258.1 GCA_024226335.1 bacterium | reverse complement strand
CTCTGCGACTCCCTGAGGCCGAAGAAGAAGTGCCCGTCGATCGCATGGTCCAGCTCCTCCTCGTGGCGCTCGGAGAGCCAGCTGAACGCCAGATCGACGGCGTCGGCGCCAGGCGTGTCGTATGGCTCAGTCTGGTTGTGGAGTTTCATGCCCGAGGCCTCAGAAGTGCGTGTGCCGGAAGTGCCCGGCCTGGTTATGGTGGAATTCCACTGGGCGATTCACTGAATAAGCGTAGCGGAAATCTCAGCGATTCGCCAACTGCTTCGCGATGCACAGGCGTAGATGCCGGCGAGGTCGTGGCTTGGGCGTGCCAGGCCCTACCGCAGCTGAACAGCTTGGCGACGTCAACGCGATCTCGCTTCCTGGTTCTTCGGCGCGTCTTGACGGGCGATTGACAGCCGAGATCCATCGTCCAGTAGAATCGCGGCGATCATGTACAAAGATCGAGTGCACGAGATCCGGGAGATCGCAGCGGCGCCGACGCTGGAGGACATGCGGCGCCAGCGGAAGGAGCTATCGTCGAAGCTCTCCAAGCTCATGACCTACCTGGTGAACCACCTCTTCAACTCCAATCTGACCGCCACCCTGGCCTGGAGCAAGGTGGAGATCACCGACCACACGCTATCGGTGGCGTTTCGCGACGCCACCG
>JAAELY010000257.1 GCA_024226335.1 bacterium | reverse complement strand
GCGCGGAGAATGCGCGTTCCTGCGCGGAGAAGACAGTCAGCACTTCAGGCAGGAGCCGGAAATCGACAAAGCGCAGCGCCTTTCCGAAGGCCGCATAGAAGACATCGCAGCACACGTAGAACCCGATGAACGGCAGACTCGCCAGCACTGGCCGAAATGGACCGCGCCGCAAACTCGCGTACAAGAATCCGAACAACAGGCCGAGCAATGGGATCTCGGTCTGAATCTGACTCTTGCGGGTCGAATACCCGGTCAGAAGTGCATCCGACAGAATCGTGTACGAGATGCACACAAAGACGAACCAGGCACCGGCCCATAGCCAGTGCGCTCTGCTTTTCAGCCCGGCCAGGAGATCTCCGACCAACATGCATGACAGGAAGTGCAATCGGGCAACCAATAGATAGGAGTACGGATTCCGGAGATATCTAGGTGTAGCCTGGACGATCCACGTGAACAAGGAATATTTCGCTGACCTCACCCTCGAAATGATTCCGATGGCAAGACTCGATCGAAAAGATCTTCCCGGAAACGGACGTGACGCCCCCGTCAGCTCGGTATACCCTGGAAATCCGGTTTCTGAAATAGAGATTTTCCGCAATTCAGGGGAGGCAAACCCGCATTAGCCTCCCAGTGGTGCCGGAAGACCTGGAGAGGATCCGATGATCATTCCCGACGCTGAAGTCGCGACAGGCGAAGTCAGGTCCTGGCCCGGGGTCCACTTGCTGCATTACCAGGGTTCGTCGTGCTCCCAGAAGGTGCGAATCCTGCTGCGCGAGAAAGAGATCCCGTACACCTCACATCCGATCAACCTCGGAGCCGAGGAGCACGTGCGGCCGTGGTTTCTGGGAGTCAATCCCCGTGGTGTCGTGCCCGTTCTGGTCCACGATGGCGTCGTGCACGTGGAGAGCAATGACATCCTCGAGTACATCGACTCGAGTCTGCCGTCCGAATCGGCATCGTTTTTCCCAATCGACACCGGGGAGCGAGCGTTCGTAAAGGAGAACCTGAATCTCGAGGACAGTCTGCATATGGATCTTCGCGCGCTGACGATGGGTTTCATCATGCCCCGCCGGTTGGTGCAAAAGTCCGAGAAGACTCTCCGCCGATGGGAAAGTGAAGGAGCAGCGAACCCGAAGCGCGCGATCGAGGTCAAGTGGTGGCGCGATTTCGCGCGCGATGGCATTTCGGCCGCTCGGGCGCGGGCGGCTGTCGACGCCCATCGAGTTGCCTTCGAGATCCTGGAGCAGCGCCTGCGCACAGCGGAGTGGCTGATCGGCGGGCGGCTCTCCGTTCTCGATATTGCCTGGTTCATCACGACCACCCGGCTTCGGACGGCGGGCTATCCGCTGGCCGATCACCCGAACCTGCTCACCTGGCACAAGCGACTCGAGAAACGTCCGGCCTTTCGCGAGGAGACCCGCGACCCCCTGCCGATTCGCGCAGGGCTCGTGCCGGTCTATCGGGCCTTCCGGCGGCTTCGGGGCTCCACCCTTGAACAACAATTGGCCGAATAGCGTTCCCGAGACGGATGTTGGCTGGTGACGCTGGAGCGCCTCGCGAACTCACGATCTAGCCGTCCAAGGACTTGTTGATGTTTGACCTTCAGAATCCGACAGGGAAAGAACTCACCTGGACGTGGCCAGTTCTCATCGTGTTCGCGCGACTCGTTTTCGCCGTGCTCGCGCAATCGTTCGTCGCAGGTTTGTTCGCCGTTTCGGGCCACCCGGACCCCTGGCAGGCCGCCGCGCCGTGGTTGCCGGTCTATGGCAGCCTCATCGATGTCGGGTGCTTGCTCCTGCTCACGTTTCTGGTTCGTAGAGAGGGAATCCGCGTGCGAGACCTCATTGGCTTCGACCGCCAACGGCTTGGACGGGATCTGCTCTCGGGTGCCCTGTTGTTCGTGTTGTTCACAGCGCTCGCGATCGGAGGAATCGTGCTGGCGGGTCTCGCCATCTACGGGTCCGCTGGACCGCCGCCGCCGTTTGGCGCCCTGCCCTTGTGGGCAGCCTTGTACAGCGTCTTCATCTGGCCGCTGCTCTGGGCCATTACCGAAGAGACCACCTACCTGGGTTACGGATTGCCACGCCTTGCCGCTCTCTCGGGAAGGTCGTGGGTCGCGATCTCGATCATGGCCATCGGGGTGGCGGCGCAACACATCGCCCTTCCCCTGGGTGATTCAGCCTGGATGCTGTATCGGTTCAGCTCGTTTCTCCCACTGGCGATCGTGCTGGGGATCGTGTTCCTGCGAACCCGCCGGCTGATGCCGTTCATCATCGCACACTGGGCCGCAGACGCCTACGGAACCGCTACAGGAGTGCTCTTACCCCTGGTGCAGCAGTAGCCCGCACCATCGGTGCTCCTGCGGGAAACTGCCGGGCTTCAGGCGCGACATCTAGGCGTTTCCGCCCGGCACCCAGCTCACTTCATACCTCGGTAGTTCGGGTTCAGGGGCCCCGTCTCGGGAGCCTCTCGTTTGCGGAGGCAGAACTGCAAAGCGGCCTTCAATTCCGAGTGCCTCGCAACCCATTTCCCAACTCGCACACCAGATGCCCACAGCGACGGGCGAATAGTACTGGGAAGCTTTGGCGGTATAGAAGTCGACCCGCGCAACACCGTTCTCTTTCACAGGGGGTACGGAATTTCCCTCGGAAGAAGAAGCCAGAGCGACACATCGTGCCGGTTGCCCATTGAAAGCGGAGGGGGACCATTGACAGACTTCGAAGACTTTCTTGAACCGTTCGAAAGGTCCAGCTTCAACATCCAACGGTGTTTTCATATCTGAATCCGCGAAACACAGGGCAGAAAGAGGCAAGCGGCGCCGCTGAAGCCTCTGGATAAACCGCAACAACAGCGGTTTGTACCATGATTGATATCCGACGGCGCAGACACAAATAACATGATCCTGGCCGACATCGAAACGGTCGCCAAGTTGACGCATCACGTCTTCCTGATCTGCTCCAGGCCCGATCCAACAGGTCGACAGGCCGATGCGAGTCGCATCGACAACGATTTTCTGCAATGTCCGACCCACGTCGATCACGGAGAGACGCTGGTACTCTTTCGGTGCGATGGCCACCAGGAATTCGTGTGCACCGACCACCGGCCATACCGTCAGCCTCGCAGAGATGTATTCAAACCGGATGGGACCATCCCCCATCAGGGACTTTTCCGGGGACTCTGTGTGATGACGCACGAACTCCAGGAGTTCGTCTCGATCTGAAGATGTCATCTTCTGCCATTGGAATGAGCGACAAGAGACTCTCGATCGCATCAGTTCAAAAGCATCCAACTCTTCGTTGCGCTCTGGAATGCGCTCACGAGGGCGTACATCGAATTTCACAGTAACAACGTCGAAGAGATCCATCCCAAGCAGGAGAAAACCGACGCCCATGAATCCGTACGCAGTTCCCGACAGACCAGAAGTCCAGAAGATCGCCGCGAGAAGAAACAAGAGGAGAGCCAAGATCGCGACGGGCAGATACTGCAGCCATCCTGTGAACTGCAACTTCTCTTTCAAAAGCATCAAACCAGAGAGCACAATAGGCTCCTTGCTCAATAACGATCTGTTGATCTTAGCTCGATCGCCTTCCCGGCTGCTTCCGAGCAAATTGCCAAGCGCGGGGAGTTTCTGGTGGCCCAGGCGGGATTCGAACCTGGGTCGAAGCATCGCCGTATAACCGCTATCTGGCCATGCACATCGAACACAGGGAACCGTGTGTGAGGGGAGCGACTGAGCTACTCCAACTCGTAGACACGCGTGTTCGTGCCCTGGTGCGTGTAGATCAGGCGATACCCGGCGGGTAGAGCCTCTGGATCGCGTAGCGCCGCCATGGCCGGCCATAGCTTCGCGCCTGCGTCGGAGTACTCGATGTAGCGCGCTCCGATGCTCAGGCTGCGCGCGCGGAAGTCGGCAGCATCGGTGGCCAGCACGAAACCGGGCCTCAGACCGGCGAGCCGCGCAAGGTGCGGCTTCCGGCCGATGAGGACCTGCCCGGGCTCGACGAGACTTCGCAACTCCGTCGCCATGCCCAGCAGGTGTCGCGGCTCGATCTTGAGAGTGTGGTCGATGGCCCAGCGCGACGTGTGCGCGAGCGACAGCGCGGCCAGCAGCAGCATCGACCACGCAACGCCATGGCGTACGAACGCCCAACGGATCGAACCGATCAGTGACGAGCGGAAAGGAACGATCGCGACGAACAGAAAGAGGATCGGGCAAAGGAATAGATAGAAGCGCGTCTGGAAGATCCCCAAACCCATCTGCAGGTATCCCAGTCCGAACAGCACCAGCAACGCAGCGCGGCGCCGGTTCAGGTCCGCGAGCAGTAGCACCAGACCCCAGGCCGCGAGCAGGTAGCCGGGGAACCGCACGACCTGGCTCGCCAGCTTCTCCGGCCGGCGGACCAGGATGCGGGCAACGTACTCCTTTGCGAAGCGTGGCGGGTCGTGCAGCACGACGTCGGTCAATGACGAGAACTCTTCTCGAACCTCGTCCATCGCCGTACCCAAGGCCACGCCGTCTGGGTGGAAGTACTCCGCGGCAATGTGCTCGTGAGCCGAATTGCTAAACGGAGATCCGTTCAGCTGCCAGTTGGTCACGAGCCAGGGCGATGTGATCAAAAGGAAGGCCGCCGCGAACCATGCCGACTTCACGATGGCCTGACGCAGCGCTGGCCATTCGAACAGGAACAGAGCCGGAACCGCTCCGATCACAACGTACAGGTTCGTGTAGCGGACCATGACAGGCACCCCCGGCCAGTGCACCGGCGACGAAGCAGGTCCGCGGGGTGACTTCTTCGCTGCGAAACAGCACCCAGATGGCCGCGAAGGCGAGCATCGTAGCCAGCACGTCCGTCGACGCGAGAACCGAAAACGGAATCAACAGCAGGGCCAGGAGCAACGTCGCACCTGCGGCGACTCGCGCATCGAACAATCCGCGGATCAACAGGAAGACCAACCAACACAGCAGCGCCGTTGAAACCGCGGTGAGCGTCTTGGCCCCGGCAAAGTAGTCCACACCAGCCATGCGGGCGATCGCCAGAATCGCGGCGTAGCCGGGTGGATGCAGATGCGATGAGTAGGTGCGACCCAGTCGCAGGTTCTCCGCCTCTTCCATGTGTTGGCCGTAGAAATCGGTTTCGACACCGAAGTTCCCGACCTGACGTTGCTGGGCCACGACGAGTCCGACGACGAGGCTCGCGACGCAGATCGCGGCCGCAATGGCCACATACAGGCGCTCGCTGGCGACGCTCTTCGCAGACGGGGCAGGTTCCACGAGCAGGATGCTACCAGCCCCTGCTCACCATTGTAGAAGCCGAGCTTCGTCTCGACCGCCCCGAAGGCTGGGGTCGCGTTCGGGGATTGATCCCAGGGGCGATGGAGAAGGTTCGTAAGCGCGAACTGAACTGCATGTTTCGCCCGGAATATTGATCTCGCAGAGTATGACCTCCTGGAACGAGGAGGAGGTACTCGATGACAGCACGAGGAAGGGCGGCGAAGGCGGAGCAGGAACTGAGCGAGCGTCAGCG
>JAAELY010000256.1 GCA_024226335.1 bacterium | reverse complement strand
GGCGAGCACGCCGGTCAGGGTCGAGACGAAGTCCTCCAGGCGCGCCGTCAGCGGATCCGGGAGCGGTACGCTGCGCCCTCCGTCACGGAACTCCATTCTGTAGTCGGGCATCAGGATCGAGCGCTCGGCACGTCGGCCCTCGATTTCAATTGCGGCCGGGCGCGGTGCTCGAGCGCCCTCGATCAACTCGATCCGGCAGCGCACTCGCGACTTCTCCGTCACGTAGTCAAAGCGCAGGTCGAGCCCGGGAGAATCCACAGGGCGAGTTCTCAGCTGGACATCTTCCAACCCGGACTTTTCGCCACCCACCAGCGCCTGCAATAGGGAAAGCGCGTGTGGAAGGCAGTCGCCGATGCGTTGCAGGCCGGAAGACGCCGGGGCCAGCAGCATGCCGAAGCGTTCGGGGGTGGCCGTGCCGGGGTGAAGAGCGCGGAACGCGTCCAGCGTCCACGGCCATTGGCAGCCCTCGGCGAGCAGAAGCCCGTTCCCGCGAAATGCCTCGATCAGTTCCGCTCCGCGCCGCGCAAACTCACTCACACCCCAGACCAGGGGCTTCTCGCACAGCACGTGCAGACCGGAATCCAGCGCACTCCGCAGGAGCGGTTCGTGAGTCTCTGCCGGTGAGAGGATCGCCAGAGCATCGAGTTCTTCGCTCGCCAGAAGCTCACCTGGATCGCAGAAGCCGCGCGGCCGGATGCCCAGGGATTGCTCGAGTTCATCGACGGCCGCCTGCGCGCTGGACGGGGTGCTCGCCAGTACCGCTGGCAGCGAAACACCGAGCGCGTGTAGATCGCGCGCGACGAACGGGCCCAACCCCTGACGGACACGGCGCGCGCCGATCAAGCCGACGCGCGGTGCGCTCACGATGCCGCCGGGCGATCCGACACTGCGTCGATACCCAGCCGGACATAGCGTTCGCGCAACCCGGGTGGAAGTTCGTGTGCGAACAGGCCGAGTTGCGGGATGAAACCGAGGTGATCCGCGAGCCGCAGCAAGCCCACCTCCGTCTTCATATCGGGAATCTCCCCGAGCCGGCATGCCTCGATCGCTTCGGCCAGTTCACGGGTTCCGAGCGAGGCGCACTCTTCCATCACGCTACCGTCGCCCTCGGGTTCCCGCGCGTCAGCGACCCGAACCGGACCGGCGCAGTAGTACAACTTCTCATCGCTGGTCCCTGGGCTCGCGAAGGTCTCTCCGCCGACCACCTGAAAGTCTGATTCCGGCACCGCGCAGCCCGCTTCTTCCTGGGCCTCGACCGCGGCTCGGTGCTTCAGGCCCGACTCGCCTGGAACGTCGTCATCTTCGACCAGGCCCGCGACGGTCTCGGTGATGGCGCGGTATTCCCGCGGGTCCGGGTGCACGAATTGCTCGTGACGGCGCAGGTACACCGGAGCACGAGGACTGCTGCGCAAGACCACCTGGACGCGCTCTTGTTCATCGACCTCGTAGAGCAGCGCGACCACCGCGTCGCTTCCAGGGCGTCTGACGACGTCGCACGGATAGACTTCAGATCGGGACCCGTCTCGATAGATATTGCGGATCCGCAGGCGCGATACGCGCAGGAAGCCCTCATTGCAGCGGCTCTTCGAGGACAGGTCTTCAACGATTTCGATCTCGGCCAGCTCCATACGGCAACGGTAGCCCGCTCCGCTCGGTTTGCCGATGGCCGCTGAGCCCTTATGATCCAAGCGCCGATGCACTCCGATCCGTCCTCCAGACCGCTTCGCATCCTCTGGATCGCCTCCAAGCTCAGCTGGGAAGGCGGCATCGGACGCGTCCTTGCGGGAGCGAGCGAGGCCCTGGTGGCCCGCGGACACGAGGTTCATCTGGCGGGGCGCGCTCCGGGAGGCACGCCCGCTGCGATCCCCGGCGTGCATCTGCACCCATGGCCGAAGACGAACCTGAAAATCCGCCTGATCCCTGCTCTGCTGGCGCTGCAACGCGAATTGCGAGCAGACGTCGTCCATTTTCACGCAGCCCTCGCCCACGGCGAATTGATAGGTGCCCTCAGGCTCGCGCGTCGCGGACTCGGCTCGCCGCGCATCTTCGTCACTCCGCACACGGCGGCGCGCACCCATTATCCCAAGCTGCGCTCGCGCCTGGGAGTGCGTCTGGCCGATGCCGTGCTCACGCCTTCGAAGTGGAGTGCGCAACACGCCATCACAGCCGGTGCAAGCGTCGCGGATGCCTACGAAGTCTACGCGGGAATCGATCTACCCGAGACGACGGACTTCGAACGCCGCTCACCCCTCGTGGTCGCCCTGGGCCGCGCCAAGAGCGTCAAGGGCTTCGACACCTTGATCGAAGCCTTCGCACGCGCCGCCGCTTCGCGGCCGGAATGGCGCTTGACGATCGGCGGCGACGGGCCGGAACTCGAACCCCTGCGCGCGCGCGCCGAGACCAGCGCGGTGGCCGATCGCATCGGGCTACCCGGTCAGATCACGGGACAGAGCAAACTCGACCTGCTCGCGAGCGCCTCGATCGGTGTCGTGCCCTCGCACAAGGAGAGCTTCGGCGGCGTGCTGCTCGAATTCGAAGCTCAGGGGCTCGCCTGCATCGCAACCCCCGTCGGCGGCATGGCCGAGATCACGAACGAGGGACACGCGGCCACACGGGTGCCTCCGGGTGATGTGGATGCGCTCAGCAAAGCGCTCGAAGAACTCATGGACGATGCGGGCCTGCGCGCGCGCCGCGGCGAGCAGGCGCTGGAGTTCGCTCGTGGCCTGAGCTGGGCCGCCGCCGCCGAGCGCTACGAAGACCTGTACCGGCGCTACCTGGGCTGAGGGATCCGCACAGCGCGAGAACGTGACAAGCCGGCGCGCCTCCGTACAATCCCCGCATGGCCAAGCAACCCAAGACCGCGATCAGCCCGACCCGAGCCGAGGACTACCCCGAGTGGTACCAGCAAGTCGTCAAGGCGGCCGATCTGGCGGAGAGTTCCGACGTTCGCGGGTGCATGGTGATCAAACCCTGGGGCTACGCGATCTGGGAGAACATCCAGAAAGAGCTCGATCGTCGCTTCAAGGAAACGGGGCACGAGAACGCCTACTTCCCCTTGTTCATCCCCATGAGCTTTCTCGAAAAGGAAGCCCAGCACGTCGAGGGCTTCGCCAAGGAGTGTGCGGTCGTCACCCATCATCGGCTCGAACCGGGACCGGACGGGGGACTCGTACCCGCGGGCAGACTGGAAGAGCCGCTGATCGTTCGGCCGACGAGCGAGACGATCATCGGCGCGACCTTCGCGCGCTGGGTGCAGTCACATCGCGATCTGCCGATCCTGATCAATCAATGGGCCAACGTCGTGCGCTGGGAATTGCGCCCGCGCATGTTCCTGCGCACCGCCGAGTTCCTGTGGCAGGAAGGCCATACCGCGCACGCGACGCGAGAGGAAGCCCTCGCTGAGACCCGCCAGATGCTCGATGTGTACGGCGAGTTCGCGGAGGGGCACATGGCCATGCCGGTGATCCGCGGCGAAAAGACCGCCGCCGAACGCTTCCCCGGTGCGGAGATGACGCTGACCATCGAAGCCATGATGCAGGACCGCAAGGCCCTGCAATCGGGCACATCCCATTTCCTGGGCCAGAACTTCTCGAAGGCTCAAGGCATCAAGTTCCAGGACGAGAACGGCCAGGAAGTCTTCGCATGGACCACTTCATGGGGTGTCTCGACGCGCCTGATCGGCGGTCTGATCATGTGCCATAGCGATGACGACGGACTCGTACTTCCGCCCCGTCTGGCGCCCGCGCACGCCGTGATCATGCCGATCTATCGCAACGACGACGAGCGCGCTTCCGTCCTGCCGTACTGCGAGTCGCTCAAGGCGGAACTGCAGCAACAGCGTTTCGACGACGAACCCCTGCGCGTGCGCATCGACGACCGCGACATCCGCGGCGGGGGCAAGAACTGGGAATGGGTCAAGCGAGGGGTGCCCCTGCGCGTGCAGGTGGGACCGCGAGACCTCGAAGCCGATGCGGCCTTTGTCGCGCGACGCGATGTCGCCGGCAAGGGCGAAGGCATCCCGCGAGAGCGCTTCGTGGCCGAGGCCAGTTCCATGCTCGAAGCCATCCAGGCGGGCCTGCTGGATCGAGCTCGCAGCGAGCGCGACGCCGCATCGCAGCGCGTCGAGGATTTTGATCACTTCCGTGATTTCTTTACGCCCAGCAACTCCGACAAGCCCGAGATCCACGGAGGCTTCGCGCTTTCCCCCTTCGTCGAGAGCGCCGAGATGGAAGAAAAGCTCAAGGAGCTCAAAGTGACGGCGCGCTGCATCCCGCACGAGGGCGGCGAAGAGCCCGGTACCTGCATCTTCACGGGCCAGCCGAGCACACAGCGCGCGATCTTCGCGAAGGCCTACTGAACCCGGAAGCTCCACGCAGACACCGGGCGGACGAGGCGTGGAGCGAGACTAGCTTTCGTCCCGATCTTTCACTCCGTAGATGCGGCCGATCAGCTGCGAGATCAGAGCGCCGACCGGCAGGGAAAGCTCGGCCGAGCGCGCCAGCTTCAACGCCCAGGCCAGATCCTTCTCCGCCACCTTCGTGTATCCGCGCAACATGGCCTGCATGCCCTCACCTTCGCGGACTTCCTTCGGCGCCCTGTGCAGTCCCAGGAAGGCGCTCATCAGGGGTGTGATCTGACCGTTGGAGAGTCCGGCTTCTTCCAGGACCTCGGCCGGAAGCCCGACCGCATTGGCCAGCGAGATGGATTCGAAGGCCGCGGCCCATTGTGTGTAGGTGATCAAGTTGATGCAAAGCTTGAGCTTTGCACCGTTTCCGAGTTCACCCGCGTGGATGATCTTCTGGGCGCTGCACTCGAGCACCGGGCGGGCGCGTTCCAGTACGGTCGCGTCTCCGCCCACCAGGAAGGTCAACTGCTTCTGCGCCGCGCGGGCCGCGCCCCCGGTGACACAGGCATCCAGAACATCGACCTGGTGGGCCGAAGCCTCGCGGGCCAGTTCGAGGGCGGTTTCGGGCAGGATCGTCGAGTGAATCGCGATCACCGTACCCGGGCGGGCACCGGCGAGGACCCCGGTCTCACCGCGCAGGACCGCACGCACATGCTCATCTTCGGGCACGCAGATACCGATCACGTCGGATCGCTCGGCGACCTCTTTGGGATTGCCCGCCGCGTACGCGCCGCTGGCTGCGATCTCTCGCACAGGTTCTTCAGCGATATCGAAAACCGTGGTTTCGAAACCACCGGGAACCAGATTTGCGGCGATCGGTTTGCCCTGATTCCCCAGGCCGATGAAGCCGGCGCGAAGCGTCATCTTGCTTCCTCCAAAGTGCGGGCGAGCCTATCACGTTTACATTGCACCTGAAATGTAACTCGTATAGTGTGGCCGTCGGGCTCGATCCGAGTTTCAGGAGGCGCGGGAATGCAGTACGAGGGAATCGCGGACAAAGTCGCGATCGTCACGGGTGCAGGCGGTGGAATCGGCGAATCCTACGCGAAGGGCCTCGCGGCACAGGGTGCAAGAGTCGTGGTGGCAGAGATCCACAAGGCCAATGGCGAGCGCGTGGCCCAGGAGATCCGTGCAAGCGGTGGCGACGCGAGCTTCCTGGAAGTCGACGTCGGGTCCGAAGATTCGACCACGGCCATGGCGCAGCAAACGATCGACGCGTACGGCGGCATCGATCTGCTGGTCAACAACGCGGCGATCTTCGGCGATATGAAGATGGACTCCCTTTTGCGCGTGGACTGGGAGTACTACCAACGGTTCATGAACGTGAACCTGAACGGCGCCCTCCTCTGCACCCGCGCCTGCTTCCGCTCGATGCGCGACCGCGGCGGGGGTGCGATCGTCAACCAGTCGTCGACGGCCTCGTGGATGGGCGTGGGCTACTACGGCCTGTCCAAGCTGGGCATCAACGGGCTCACGCAGTGCCTGGCCAAGGAACTGGGACCGCGCAAGATCCGCGTCAATGCGATCGCACCCGGTCCGACCGACACGACCGCCCTGCAGAACACGGCCGGTGCCTACGCCGATCAGCTCGTGGCGCAGCTTCCGATCTCACGCCTCGGACAACCCGAAGACATGTTGCAGACCGTCCTGTTTCTGCTCTCCGACGCCGCCTCCTGGATCACCGGGCAGGTTCTGAACGTGGACGGCGGGCAGATCATGAGGCCATAGCAAGACGATGGCCCTCCCCACTCTTTCTCCCGGCACCCGCAATCTGATCGACGGCGAACTCGTCGAGGCGAGTGACGGCGCTCGCTTCGAGAACATCGATCCGGCCACCGAAGAGGTCCTGGGCAGTACCGCGGACGCCACTCGCGACGATATGCTCCGCGCCGTGTCCGCTGCGCGGCGAGCTTTCGACGAGACCGGGTGGTCGCAGGATCCTGCGCTGCGAGCGCGCTGCATTCGCCAGCTCCTCGATGCGCTGCGCGAGGAAAAGGAACAGCTGCGCGCGATCGTGGTGCGCGAAGCGGGTGCGCCGATCAGTCTGACCCCCTTCATGCAGATCGACGACCCGATCGAGATGCTGAGCTACTGGGCCGAGAAAGCGGAATCGTATCCGTACGAACAGCGCATGGACGACATCGAGTATCTGGGCCGAATTCAAGCCCGCTTGCTTCGGCGCGAACCCGCCGGCGTCGTCGGTGCGATCACACCCTGGAACGTGCCGTTCTACCTGAACATCGCGAAGCTCGGTCCGGCTCTGGCCTCCGGTTGCACGATCGTGCTGAAACCGGCACCCGACACGCCCTGGTCGGCAACCCACCTCGCCAAACTCATCTGCGAGAAGACCGATATTCCCAGGGGTGTGGCGAACATCGTCGCGTCCTCCGATCACCTGCTGGGAGAGATCCTTTCCAGCGACCCGCGCATCGACGTGGCGACTTTCACCGGCTCTACCGCAACCGGTCGACGTGTGATGGAATCCGCCTCCGCGACCGTGAAGAAGACCTTCCTCGAGCTCGGCGGAAAGTCGGCGAACGTGGTGCTCGAAGATGCACCGTTTGAGCGAGTCCTGCCCGGTGCTGCCATGACCTGTGTTCACGGCGGCCAGGGCTGCGCAATCACGACGCGCTTGCTCCTGCCCCGTTCGCGCTACGAAGAGGGGCTCGCGATCGTGAAGTCCGCCTTCGAAGCCTGGAACTACGGTGACCCCTCTGACCCCAAGAACATGCAGGGTCCGCAGATCAGTCGCGGACAACAAGAACGCGTACTGGCCTACATCGAAAAGGGCCAGCAGGAAGGCGCACGCCTTTTGACCGGCGGTGGCGTACCCAAACACCTGCCGAAAGGCTTTTTCGTGGAGCCAACCGTGTTCGCAGACGTGGATCCGGATGCGGTGATCGCACAGGAGGAGATCTTCGGCCCGGTCCTGTGCGTGATTCCCTTCGATGACGACGCCGACGCCGTGCGAATTGCGAACCGCTCGAGTTACGGACTTTCGGGCGCGATCAGCAGTGCGAGCGTGGAGCGATCCCTGGACGTGGCGCGGCAGATTCGCAGTGGGACGCTCTCGGTCAACGGAGCGCAGTGGTTCCACGTCGATACGCCGTTTGGCGGCTACAAGCAGAGCGGCGTCGGACGCGAGAACGGACTCCAAGGGTTTGAGGAGTATCTCGAAACCCAGGTGATCGCGTTCCCGAGCAAAGACTGACTCAGCCGCGCAGACCCGCCAGAACGTCATCCAGAGCTTCGGGATCAGTTTCGTTGTAGAGCACCATACTGGTGCGCGCTGCGAAAGACGCGTTGCGCAGGCGCAATTTCTCACCGGCCTCGCACGGCGTTCCGCTGACTCCGACGGTGTCGAGAATCTCGTCGGTGATCAGGCTGCCCATTTCCGACCAGCGACCTTCCTTGGACAGGCGATTGAGTTGCGGTTGCAGATCTTCCCAGCCGTGGTGTTCCAGCACGATCTTGTACGCCGGTGTCGATCCGTAGAAAGCGAGCTGCGCCCGCGCGCCGTTGCGAGCCTTTTCAATCTCTTCGTCCTTACTGCCGATCATCGTGATGACCTGACAGGAGATCTCGAAGTCCTCGCGTTTACGATCGCCGTTTGCGAAACCCGCTTCCAGCGCGGGCATCGCCACCTCACGAATGAACGATGGGGAATGTAGCGGGTGCACGATCCAGCCATCGGCGACCTCGGCCGTCGCACGGATCATGCCCTTGCCGAAAGCGGCTAGAAAGATCCTCGGCAAACCGTACGGATTCGGTCCGGGGTTGAAGAACGGCGTCATCAACGTGTGGTTGTAGAACTCGCCCTTGAAACTGAGTCGTTCGCCTGTTTCCCAGGTGTGCCAGATCGCGCGCACCGCGCTCACGTATTCGCGCATGCGCGTCGCGGGCTTCTCCGGCCAGCGCTCACTGAAGCGCCGTTCGATGTGGGGACGAATCTGGGAACCCAGACCGAGAATGAAACGGCCGTGCGATACGAGTTGCAGATCACTGGCCATCACCGCCGTCACCATCGGATTGCGCGCAAATGCGATCGCAATCGCAGTCATCAACTCGACGCGTTGCGTGGTCTGAGCGGCGAGGATCAGAGGAACGAAGGGATCGTGCTGACCTTCGAAACTCATCACACCGTCAAAACCGCGCTCCTCGAACCCGAGCGCGTCCCGACCCGACTGCGAGAGATCGCTTCCGAACATCGCCGCATCGATCTTCACTTCTTCTCCTTGTCTTGCGGCCAGTTCTCGGGCCAGTCCCGTGAAATCCTTCCCGTCCACTCGGGAGTGCGGCGTTCCAGGAAGGCCAATGGCCCTTCGCGCGCGTCGTCCATCGGCATCAGGTGTTCGTGTAGCTCGGTCTCGACTCGGCCGACTTCGGCCGCTGAGAGCTGCGAACTCTGCCAGAGCAGGCGCTTGGTGACCCCCACCGAGAGCGGCGCAGTCTGCTCCGCAAGCTCGCGCGCGACTTCAAGTGCGCGCGGAAGCACTTCATCGGCGGGCATCACGCGACTGGCGACTCCCAGTTCGTAGGCTTCGTCGCCCTGAAACTTCCGACCGGTCAAGAGCAGATCCGCCGCACGCGAAAGGCCGATGATGCGCGGCAGCGTCCAGTTGGAGTAGGCATCGGGCATCACGCCCCGGCGAACCTGCAAAACGCCGTACTTGCCCTCGCGCGCCATGAAACGCAGATCGCATTGCAATGCCAGAGTCAGACCGATTCCGACCGCATGCCCGTTCACAGCCGCGATCACCGGTTTGCGAACCTCCCAGGCCGGCGGGTCCACACCGGCCGCGCTGAACTCCACCCCTTCGGGGGCCACGAAGGTATCGGCACCAGCGGAGACATCGGCACCGGCGCAAAACGCCTTTCCCCTGCCCGTCAGGACAACCGCGCGGATCTCATCGTTCGCATCGCACTCTCGGTAGGCTCGGCCCAGGCTGCGTCCCATGGCACCGGTGAAGGCGTTCAGAGTCTCGGGTCGGTCGAGCGTGATGATCCCGATTCCCGCTTCGACCTCGAAGATGACGTCCTCGTAACTCATGGCAGAGCGAGGCTATCATGGACGGAACGGACCGCAGAGGGAGACGCATGAGCGAGCCAGTCAGAACCGCGATCGTCACCGGCGCCTCTTCAGGAATCGGCGCAGCCACGGCGATCGAACTGGGAAGACTCGGCTGGCGCGTCGCGCTGGGTGGGCGCAGGACGGAACGCCTGGACGAAACGGCCAAGCAGGTGGAATCCGCGGGGGGTAGCGCATTGCCCGCGCACCTGGACGTGACCTGCCCCGATTCAATCGATTCTTTTTGCAGCCGTGTCGAGTCGGAATTCGGCGATCTCGACGTGTTGATCAACAACGCGGGCCAGAACCGCTCGGCCTTGATCGCCGAAGCCAGCGAAGATCAGTTGCGTTCCGATGTCGAGGTCAACCTCCTGGGGGCGATCTGGATGACCCGGCGCGTTCTGGCGGGAATGATCGAACGCCGACTCGGCGACATCCTGTTCGTCGGATCCGATACCGCGACCCATCCAAGACCCTTTCAGAGCGCCTACGGCGCGGCCAAGGCCGGGCTCGAAGTTTTCGCGCGCACGCTCGAGATGGAGACCGAAGGCACGGGAGTGCGCTCGATCCTGCTGCGCGTCGGCCCCACCTCCAGTGAGTTCGGCAATCAGATGGACAAGGAACGCATGAACGAGATGCTGGAATCCTGGAAGTACTGGGGCGTGCTGCGGTCCCTGCACTGGATGCCCGCCGAGAGTGTCGCGCGCGCGATCGCACGCGCGGTCTGTATACCGGTCGACGAGTCCTACCCCACGATCATCGAGATCCAACCGGGAGGGCGCAGCAAGGAATTCCAGAGCACCTGAAGTCATTCGCCTTCCCGAGCTCATCGGGATCGTCGCCGGGGACCGGATTTCGCCTACTGGCCTGAAGGATCGAAGTCGCACAAGGAATGGAGTAGTAGAAACGTGAAAGCCATCCTCGTCTCGCACAGTCACTGGGATCGCGAGTGGTACCGGACCTTCGAAGACTTCAGAGCCCGACTCGTCGACCTCGTCGACCGCGTCATCGAACTGTGTTCAGCTGACTCCGGCTATCGCTTCCTGCTCGATGGCCAGACGGTCGTTCTAGAGGACTACCTGCAAATCCGTCCAGAGCGCTTGAGTGAATTGCGGGCGCTCTGCGCAGACGGCCGCATTGCGATCGGTCCCTGGTATGTCCAACCGGATTCCCTGCTGCCCTCGGGTGAAGCACATCTGAGGAACCTGCTCCTGGGGCGCTCCGTGGGCGAAGCGTTGGGGCCGGTTTCCCGGGCCGGATATACACCCGATTCCTTCGGCCACCCGGCGCAGTTCCCGCAACTCTTCGCCGGTTTCGGAATCGACAGCTTCATCTACTGGCGGGGCAATGGCAGCGAAATCGACGAGCTTGCTTCCGAATACGACTGGCTGGCTCCCGACGGAAGTCGAGTGATCGCCTGCCATCTGGGCATGGGCTATTTCGCGGCTGCGACGGCTCCGGGTGCAGACCTCGCGCGAAGCGGTGAGATGATCGGAGAACGCGCCCGTAAACTCGCGCAGAAATCCCACTCGGAGTGCGTGTTGCTGCTCAACGGCATCGATCACGCGACCCCGGAATCCCGCACCGAAGAACTGAGCAAGGAAATCGCGAAGTCCAGTGGCTTCGAGGTGGAGCGCGGTCTGCTCGACGACTTCGCGACGCTCGTTCGCCAGGCACCGTCGGCGCGAGCCTCGCATAGCGGCGAACTCATCGGCGGACGGGTCGCTCCGCTATTGCCCGGCGTGTGGTCCACCCGAACCTGGATCAAGCTGGCGAATCGCGGAGCGGAAGCCGCACTCGAAGGTTGGGCCGAACCGTTTGCCGCTCTGGGACGCAGGTTCGGACTGGCCGATGAACGCCCTGCCCTGCGCACCGCCTGGAAAGAAGTGTTGAAGAATCAGGCGCACGATTCGATCTGTGGCTGCTCGCGGGACGAGGTCCACGAACAGATGCGCAGCCGTTTCGATACGGCGCAAGAACTGGCAGACCAGACCGCCCTGCGCTGCATGGAACGCCTGGCCGGACTCGGCGTCGAACGCCTCGCTCCGCGCGGCGACGAGTTCGACCTGCTCGTGGCCAATCCATCGACGAGAACGCGAACCGACGTCGTGCGCTTCCCAATCGATTTTCATCCTTACATGGTTCCGGACCCCGACCCCGTCGAGGCGGTACACCCGACGGTGCTTCGGGACCTGGGCGCGATGAGCTTCACGGTCGACGGAATTCCAGCCCGTCTGGTTCCAGCCGAAACGGGCCGCATGAAATTGATCCCCGAAAGAGGCGTCTTCGATCTCGAGTTCGTCGCCCGTGACGTACCGGCCCTGGGTTTCCAGCGCGTGCGGATTCGTCGAGCCGCAGAGGGCCTCGAAACAGCAGACCTCGTCGAGGAGGTAGTGCCGGGCAGTAGCGCCGCTACAATCGAGGCGGATGACGTCCGGGTATCGCTTTGCGAGGACGGCCGCTTCGATGTTCACATCGCTGGGCGGCAATACCGCGGACTCGGCGCACTCGAGAGCACGGGCGATCGCGGAGACACCTACGATTACGACGAGGTTGCCAGCGAGACGTCGGGAATCGAACTCGAGAGCGTCCGCGCTCAGCGCCTGCGCCACCCGGGAGGAGTCCAGGAACTGCATGTGGTGAGACGAGTGCGGGTTCCAGCCCGTCTCTCCGCCTCTCGCGAAGAGCGCAGCGCGGATACGACTCTGCTGCCGATCGAGATGCACCTGCGCGTCGCACCGGGTGTGGCCCGAGTCGACCTCGATCTGCGAATCGATAACAGCGCAGAAGATCAGCGCCTGCGTGTGCTCTTTCCGCTGCGCGGGAAAGTCGAACGTTTCGACGCCGCCACCACTTTTGATGTCGCAGAGCGAGTGCCGGGTCCGTGCGATGACACCGGCTGGGTACAATCCGCACCGGCGACCTTCCCCCACCAGGGGTTCGTGCATGCGGACGGACTCAGTGTCGTGGCGCCGGGCCTTCCCGAAGCGGAACTGATCGCCGGCGACCCGAGCAGCATCGCGATCACCCTCTTGCGCTGTGTCGGTTCGCTCTCGCGGCCCGACCTGCGCAGCCGTCCCGGCCCGGCCGGTCCGGGAACCGACACACCCGGTTCGCAATGCCCGGGACTCTTTACCGCGCGGCTCTCCCTATTCGCGGATCTCGATCCCGCCGCTGCAAGAGAATCCGAACTCGGACTGCGCGCCGTTGCGTGCGGCGAAACACCGATCGTCGAAGAGGGCCAACCGCTGGTGCAGGTCGAACCTTCATCGTTACTGCTTTCGGCCCTCAAACCGGCAGAGAACGGCACCGGTCTGGTACTGCGCCTGTCCAACCCAACCGCGACCGAACAGGAAGCTCGAGTAACGCTCGGCTTTCCTTTCGAACGAGCCGAACCCTTGCGTCTCGACGAAGAACGCGGCGAACACTCGCTGAACAGAGAAGGACAGACACTGCGCTTCCCCGTACCGGCCCACGCTCTGCGCACACTGGCCATCCACTGAGACGCATGCTGATTCTTGCCAGTCCGGATCTTCAGCCCGTTGACTTCAGGTACTCCTGAATCACCGGTTCCAGGTGGTCGGGGTTGAAACCGAAAGGCCCGATGCCGGGGTTGTAGATGACCTTGCCCGCCCGATCGATGAAATAGATACGCGTGGGGCGGGACGTGTAGAGCTGGCCCACGCCCCGCGATCCGTGACGTGGGCTTCCTTGACGAAAATGACGATGAACTCGACCCTCTCGCGGTAGGTTTCGTAGAGTTGTTTGAGACGCAGGGCCCCAGCGCTGAATGGAGGTCAGGTGTAGCTGCCAAACACGAGCGCGACGGGCCGCTTGCCTCGGTAGTCGGAAAGCCGCTCGCGGGATTCTCCCTGAGGGTCCTGGAGTTCGAAGTCGGGAGCCAGATCGCCAACCTTCGGAGATTGCAGATCGCTTTTGAGCTGCCAGCTGAGTTCTTCGTTGCGATTTTCGGCGGCCGCAAGAGGCGCGAACAAGAGTAGTCCGAACCCACAGCGCAGGGTGTCGCGGACGCCGGTTCCGATGAGGAAGCAGGCCAGGCCCAAGTGTACAAACACGATCGCTCCGTGGATCAGATAGGCGACCAGAGTCCAGACCAGGCCCGTGACCTCCATCACCCATTCGTAGCTCGGGTCCACTCGGTTCCTCCTGAAGCGGCTCCTTCTCGCAGTCTGCCTCCGGAAATTCGAGTAGCATTCTGTTCCTGCGAAAAGACGAAAGGAATTCTCGATGACGACGCCCCTGAAAGTGCTGGTAGGCATCATCGCCGTACTGCTTGCGCTGCTCGGTCTACGCTGGATGTTCGACCCGAACGCGGCCGCAGAGAGTGTCGGGATGGTCTTGAATTCCCCCGACGCACTCAACACCGCCCGCGGCGATCTCGGCGGCATGTTCCTGGCGTGCGTCGCGCTCTGCATTCAGGGCATTCGCTCGGGAGAAGGTCGCTGGTTACTGGCGGTCGCAACGCTGGTGGGTTTCGTGGCCGCTGGGCGCGTAATCGGTCTGGCGATGGACGGATCGAGTTCCGCTGCGCTCACCTCGATTCCGATCGAACTGGGCATGGTTGCGGTACTCGTGATCGCCGCGCGACAGACGCGTTAGCCCGAACCACACCCGGACCCCCGGATCCAGCTTCATTGCGGTTCGCCGGGCTCGACCTCGATCTGAAGGGAGCGCTGCAGGATCTCGCGGCGCTTGCGTCGCACTCGCTCGACCAGTTCCGTCTCGATCGTGCGAATCTCGAGTGTCTTGAGCATTTTCCGCGCTTCAGGACCGACGGTATCGGTCTTCGCAAACTCCACGGCGCGGTCGAACACGCTCTGTGTACCGGCGCGGGTCGTCACGGTGATGCGCAGATGATTCAATCCCTCGCGCAGGGGAGCAAAACCGTCGAAACTCCCGTCGGGAAACAGGCGAACGGCGCGGGCAGATTCGCTGGTCGAGAGATTGTCGATCTTCAGCTCCTCGATCTCGGTCAAGCTCAGATGCGGAACCAGATAGATGACCTCGCCCGGCTGCTGGACGAGCGTCAACTCGCCGCCGCTCGCCTGGGTCATCTGCTGAAAGAGGTCTCGTCGTCTGGCGGCTTCGGGCCCGAGAGCAAACGCGTGAATTGCAACTTTCGCCGAAGCTGCGCGCCGCGCTGCGTGAACAGCGGCCTTCTCTGCAGCTGAACGCGGATAAGGCGCCGTAGGCACTCCATCGGAGAGCAGAACGATCGAGCGCGTGCGCTGAATGCGAGGCTCAACCGCGGCCGCTTCGAGTTCATCGATCGCATGCATCAACGCGCCGTAGAAATAGGTTCCATCGTCATTAGGCGCATTGGCGAGTCCGTCGAGCGCCGCATGCAACTTCGCTCGACTGCTTCCGAGCGGGGCGCGAAGTCTCGAGGTTCCGCCAAACGTCACGATCCCCATGCGAGTCGTTCCCGTATCGAGCCGATCGATCAGACCGCGCGCAGCTGCGAGTTGAGCGGCGATGATCGTATCGCCGAAGTCGGTAGTCCAAAGGACGGGGTGGATGCGGTTTCTGGTGTTCTGCCCGACGCGCCCGTTCTCATTGATGTCGACCCCAGAAGCCGCGAAGGTGCTCACGGAGCGATCGATCAGGAGCACGACGTCGTGGTGTCCCGGAAGCCCGACACCGGCGCGGCCAGAAACCTCGATCAGTGGAACCGGAGCTTCGATCCGAACGCGCTCAGCCGGCGCCTCGAATTCGAGCCAGACCCCACCCGCGGCCTGGACCGGTGAAGGCCAGAGTTGCACGCCGATTCCCGCCGCCAGGACAGAGCAGATGGCGATAAAGGGGAATGAAGAAAATGCAGGTCGCACCTCGCGAGGATCGCACAGCGGAGACTTGCGTGTTCACGATGCTCTGGGGCGACTTTTTTTGGCGCGAAAGTGCGTCCCCGAGAACCGGCAATTCCATCTCGAAGTTATTGGAATAATTGACATTGCTCCAGATTGGCCAGAATAGAGGGCAAGCTTTCTTCGGACAGAGCATTACTCCTATGGAAATCCTTGCCGAAACTGTCCATACTCGGCTGATGTAGGAATTCCCAAACCCCGGGAAATGCTACGTGATATTGCCGATCAGGCATGGTGCGGATCAGGCAGGCTATCAGGCAGGGGTGTTGAAATCTTGAGGGGACGAGTGATGGTACGACAGGGCTGGTTGTTACTGATTGCGGCTTGTTTGATCGGTTGGGCGACTCCGTCCGCCGCCTTGGATCTGAACCTTTCGCCGGCGAATCAAGGCGGTTATGGGGACCAGGGTCTTTACCTGGGCAACTCCAACTGGGGTGGGCAGACCAGCCAGTACCACAATTTCAATTGGATCAATGCCGGATTGAGTATCGGTGCCGATGGAAATGCGACGATCCGCGCCGAAATGCTCCGGAGCTACGACGTCAACACGTACAGCAATCCGAAGACGTGGATTGCAGACATCACGCTTAACGACATCGTGTTCAAGGGCGCGGCCAATGACATCAACGACCTGGCGGGAAGTATGCCGGATGGCTCGGGAGTCGAGTGGGAGTCCATGACTCTGGTCCTCACCCCTCCTTCTGATCTTCAGTACACCACGAACGTCCCGCAGACGGGCTGGATCGGTCTGGCAATGCCGAACATGGGTCACGAAAACGTGGCCGAAGCCCTCTTCGAGGACGGCATCCTCAAGGTCGATTTCTGGGTCCAGAACCCGACCTCGACGAACCGCCACTACAAGGTCGGCGACTCGAAGTCGCATGCGGATCCGGTCCCGGAGCCCTCGTCGATCGCCGCTTTTGCGCTCGGATCGATGATCGTGCTGTTCTTCATCGCAAGACCACGCGAAGAGTAACTCCGCAAGGAGTCGGAACTTCAAGCCCCCGCAGGCAAGCGCCTGCGGGGGCTTTTTCTTTGCCGTGGGGAAAGCATCGTTCGGGTCTCAACCGGCTGCAGCGGAAGGCCCACTGAATCCCCTCACGCGACACCGCAGAAGACGCCAGGATGCAACACAATGCCCTGCGCCCCCAAAGGGAGGCTTGGGCAAGAGCCGCCCGCGGAGTGCCCGTACGGCTTAGCCCGAACGCTTCAACTCGAGCGAGCGCAGCGCGAGACCACTGGCGACTGAAGTCAACTCCGCCCCAGAGCGGATTCGTTCGACTCCAAAGCGATGCACAAAGAGCGCGCGCACCAGGGGGACGAGCGACGTTCCACCGGTGAGAAACACTCGATCAACCTCATCAGCGGGCGTCGACGTCTTCTCGAGCAAGCGATCGATGCAGGTTTCAATAGCCTCGACCTCTGGTGCGATCCAGGCCTCGAAGCCCTCTCGTGATACTCGCTCTTCGATCTGGACGGGGCCGTCGAGGAAACGAAACGCCGCCTCCTCTTCCTCTGATAAATCGAGTTTCGCAGTCTCGACCGCGCGATGCAGTTCAAAGCCCAGGTCGTTCTGCACAAGATGCAATAGAGCTTCGAAGCGCTCGGGTTCGAACGCCTCCCGCGTCATATCGTAGAGGAGCTGGAGTGAGCGGGGTGACTTCAGGAAGCTCAGATGGTGCCAGCGCTGCAGATGGGTGTAGATCCAGGTTGGAACCGGAAGTTCCTTTCCGAATACCGAGCGATAGCGTCCGCCCATGCCCAGAACGGGCGACACCACACTGCGAACGATGCGACCGTCAAAAGCGTCCCCTGCCAGGCCCACACCCTCAGTTCCCAGGATGCTGTCACGAGCATCCCGGGATCGGCCCGGCCCGACTCGCAGCAGCGAAAAGTCGCTGGTTCCGCCTCCGAAGTCCCCAATCAGAATCAGCTCGTCGCGATCGAGGGAACTCTCGTAATGGTAGGCGGCAGCTACGGGCTCGTACTCGAAGATGACTTCGGGAAAACCGGCGTTGTGGAAACTGGCGCGCAGACGCGCGAGAGCAAATTCTTCGGCTTCAAGATCATTCGCGCCCACGAATCTCACAGGCCGTCCCACGACGACCGGAGCTTCCAGAGGTCCAAACTGCGCTTCGGATTCTTCGCGCACGCTCCGCAGGATCACTGCAATCAGTGCTTCGAGACGATAGGTGCGTCCCAACACACTCGTCTCGGTAAAGTCACGGCGAGCAAGAAAGGACTTGAGCGATTGCATCAAACGCCCGGGTTCGTCGGCGCTCAGATAGTGATCGATCGCTCGTTGCCCGGCGACCTCCGCGATCTCCCGTCCGCCATCGGGCCGTTTGAAATACAGCACGGAGCGGAAGGTGGGACTGACCGTGCCATCCGCTCGCGCGAACTCGGCAAGTTCCGGGTTCCCCTCCGGCTCGACAATGGCGAGAGCACTATTGGTCGTGCCGAAGTCTACCCCGACTCCCCGCTCCATCGGTGCACCTCAGAAATTCAGGCGCCGGAAGATGGACCGGTGGGATGGACTTCGCAAGTGCGCGGGGCGCGGGGCCTCAGCGGCGGCGCGCGACGTACAGACCGAAGAAGCCGAGTCCGAGCAATAGCCCGGTGCTTGGCTCCGGCGTCACCGTAACCGTGGCGAGCGGAGTCGAGAACGCATCGATCGAAATATCGTAGATCTCGAGTCCCGGATTGAAGCGCTCGCCCTGGAGAATCACGGGTGTGAAAGAGATTTCGAACAAACCCGGCGCGAGCCCCGTGATCGAAAACGAAGCCAGGGCGCGCACACCCCCGGCAGGGTTCGAGGTCAGGGAGACGGTGGCGATACTGGAGGTGATCCCGGACGCACCCGTCCAGCCTGCCCCGATTGCAACGCCGGCGCTGACCACCGTATCGAGTCCCAGAAGCGTGAAATCGCCCTGGAAAATGGAGGCCTGATCGGATCCGAGATCGATCGAAATCTCGACATCGGCCGTCTCGCTCACCGCGATGATCTGCGAGGGCGCAGATACTCCGATTGTCCCTGCAGTCGCCGTCATAGGCAGACAGAGCGCCAACCCACAAGCGGCGGTCCAGACCAATGCGTTTCCCGAACGCTGTATCCAGCTTGCAAACATCGCCATCTCTCTCCAGCAATTGCCGCTCTCAAGCGACCTATTCGGCAGCGACAACTCAGGCGTAGGCAAGAGTCTCAACTTGGATAGTACCCGTCAGCCTCTCCTGGTGTCGAGTTGCACATAAGTTGCGCATAGCTTCGTTCTCGCTCAGAAACGACTAGCTGAACAGACCCGGATAGTTCGCCGAATTTACGGCGAATCCCGGCAGAATCGACGACGGGTCGAGTACGCCCAGGTGGTTCTCCAGAATCTCCGCGTAGACGTCTCGGAAATCGGTCGTCACTGCGAGATCGCGCCCTTCGTACAGATCCGCCGAAGACAGCCCAGGCCACTGTCCGTCCTTGAGCAGAACGCGGCCGCGCGAGTGCGTGGTACCCAGAGCGAACATGATGCTGCCGTGGCCGTGATCGCAGCCAAGGCTGCCGTTTTGGGCGAGCATGCGACCGAACTCCGTCTGCGCCAGCACCAGAGTCCGATCCATATGCGATCCGAGGTCCTCGTAGAACGCGGCCAGACTCTCTCCAAGGTCCGTGGCCAGATCGTGCAGTCGGGCGACTTCTCCGGAATGCACATCCCAGCCGCCAACGTCCACCGATACGACGCGCACGCCGACATCTGCACGAATCAATGCAGCGGCGTCCTTGAGGTTCTTTCCAAGTCCAGATGCGGGATAGACAACCGAAGTATCTGTCGTGACGGATGCGAAGAGTTCAGTCGCAGCGAGTGAATCGACGACGGCGTCTCCGAGCAGACTACCCGTGAGCGGTTGATAGAGGGACTGAAGTGCCTGACGGCGTTCACTCGAGTACGGATCGAGCAGGTTGAACGTTCCCAGAGATGGAAACGCGAGGCTTCTCGCGGGACCCGAGAGTGAAACGCTGCTCGAGTGCCCCAGCGTGATCCCGGCAGAAGCAACTCCGCCACCGATCTGTTCCAAATACCGATTGAGCCAGCCCTGAGTCACGGACTTGTCTCCCGGTACGGCCGTCTCCATGTAGTCCATGGCGTCGAAATGGGAGCGGGTGCCGATGGGGTTTCCGACCGCGTGGATGATGTCGAGCTTTCCCGCCTGGAACAAGGGAAGTAGCGGTCCAAGGTCTGGATTGAGTCCGAAAAAGCCATCGAGATCGAGTTCGTTCCCCGACGGGATCGCGATGTCCGGGCGGTTCGCGTAGTACTCGCCATCGCCGTAGGGCACGGCCATGTTCACCCCGTCGGCCGCGCCACGTAGAAAGACCACGACGAGTACCGGATCTGTTGCCATCGCCCTCGAGGTTCCCGGATGCAGTGTCGGGACCAGGAAGGCCGCGGCTCCGAGCGCCGAGTTGGTCAGGAATCTTCTTCGTGTGACGGGCATCTCGATGGACCTCAATGAAGCAAGAACTCGGGACTCGAGAACAAGAACGCAGCAGCCTGCTGGACCCGCTTGATTTGAGCCTGGGGCCCCATCGCTTCGAGCAGCGCGATCGCACCAGCACGAGTCTCTACAGATACGCCGAGTGGGAAGTACTTGCCGATCAACTCGTCGACGATGTCTTCGAACGCTGTTGCCGACACGTCGAACTCTGGATTCCAGCCATCGAGTCCGTGCACGGCGCGCTCAAAGTGCTTCTGGCCCGACATCAGGCCTCCCGGTCCCGCCCAAAAGGCCGATTCATCGGGGTAGCCCGTCGGAGGGTGAACTCCGTAGAGTTGCTCTCCCATTTCAAGGAGTGTCGTGGGCATCTTCGTCAGTAGGGGTTCGGCATCGGCCTGGAGGCTCCTCATCAAGCTCGCCATGAGTACGTGTGGGCGCTTGACCTTGACCTGTCGTGTATTCGAATCGGCCAGGAATTCGGGTGAGTAGAGGATCGTGCGCATGACTTCGCGAAGATCGCCATCGTTGATCAGATACTGGATCGCCGCCCTGATCACGAGTCCCTCTTGAGGTTCTTCGCTTACGAACCGCCGGATCAGTTTCCGACTGATGAAAACCGCAGTCGCGCCCTGCTTTGTCAGGTATTCGATCGCATCCAATCCATCCTGCAGTCCACCGCCCGGTGCGATCTGCAGTCCCATCACCTCTTTCGCTTCGTCGTCGTGAGCTTCGCTGCGATACCAGAATCCACCCGGCAGGTTCGGATCAATCTGCCAACCCGTCAGTACACGCGCCAACTCGATAATGTCTTGTTGATCATAGCCACCATCAACACCGACGGTATGCAGTTCCATCAGCTCTCGTCCGTAGTTCTCATTGATCGAACGTCCCGTGCCGGTGCCGACAAAGCCTTCTCTTACGTTCAGCTTGTTGTCTAGATAGTCCAGCATCGCTGGCGCCTGGGCCGTAGCCAGCACGAAATCACCAAAACGTCCGAGAATGTTAGGGCGGATCGTGTCTCGCTCGTAGGGAATGGTGTCCCAACGCCGCTGATTGAACGGGCCAAACACATTGAAGTGGTTGAACCAGAAATCCGTAAGCACGGCCTCCAGTTGACGGTGACTCACCGCCGCGCGCAAGACCTTGGCCTGGGCCAACTCGACCATCGGCAATCCTTTGCCTACCTGCCGCCATCCTACACCTTGAATGAATACCCTCATCGGTTGAGGGTAGTTCTGGCGCAATTCGAGAAAACTCATCTCCAGGCTGTCGAAGCGCTCGGCCATGATCGCCTGGAAGTCGCCGTCCTCAATCGTCTCGGGATGGAGTTGTTCTTCGATGAACCCGCACGGACCAAGCTCCGCCATGCGGGCCTGGGTCCATTCATCTGGTCCGTACGCAATACGCTGCAGGATGTGCAGTTCACCCTCGGGTGAAATTCCGTCGAAGCAAGGGCAACCCGCGCGATCGATCTGGCCGTCGCAATCTCTATCGCGCCCGTCGCAGATCTCGCCTTGCGGTTGATGGCTGGCTTCACAGACGGAAGGGCCGAAAGGTCCGTCTGGGCAGGTCATCGTGCCAGACGCGCACATTCCCAGAGACCCGGTGTCGCAGCCGAGATCCACCGTGCAACTGATGCCAGGACGCTGTCCGCAGGTCAGATCCGATTTCTGGATCACGCCAGCAACCATCAACTGCACGATTCGCGCGTCAGTCGTGTCGCAGGATTCGTCTCCGTTCACATCGCATAGATCCGCGCAAGGCACGAGATCGACGCTGCACAACTGGATCAGGCGAGCATCTGTCGTATCGACGATTCCATCTCCGTTCGAATCACCACACTCGCAGGCGTCTCCGATCCCGTCCGAATCTGCATCCTGTTGGTCGTTTGGCGTCGATGGGCAGTTGTCGTCGGCATCGTCAAAGCCATCCGAATCGGCGTCGTTGATCGAGAGCGCAACAAGTCGCACAGCCGTCGCGGAACCCCCGTCATCAGAAGAGGTCGCACTCACAACGGGAGCTGTTTCGGAAGACTCCTCCGAGGGGAGCCCACACGCCATCAGACCCAGACTGACCAGCGAAAGAACAAGAATTCTCGCAGCTGAACTCGGCCCACCCACCAGCTCGAACTTCTTCATTTCCTGCATAACCTTCAACACCAGATGTAGGCGGCTGCCGAACCTCAGGGTTCCGTCCCCAGTTTCTGGCGAGCCCGCAAGGGCGCAAATACAGACGCAAGAATTGCAGCCTGCCTGCACGAACGTGATGCTGTCAAGGCCCGACTCCATTCTAGAAGTCTTGGCCTCGGCCCATGAAGGCCCACCGATCAGTTCTTGATGATCATGCGCTCAGGTATTGACGCTCTCTCGGGGACCGCCACGGCGCAATACAGAACTGCATCTTCCTTGAAACAGGTTTGGAAACGCAATTCTCCGGCACGAGTTGCGTTCCAGGACACGCAGCAGATTGCGAGCAGATTGCTACCCTCCCTACCCGCTCAGGCGATTTCGCCAGGCGGCTCACCTGGTGGCAGGAATTCGTGCAGTTCGGTTTTCTCAGACGTCCCCGCATTTCGGGAACTGCCCTGCGTGGCTACCGCCTGGAGCGTGTCGCGGAGTTCAGCTTCCCGATTGCCACGGGTTTGCTCCAGGGCGGCTTCGTCGGCGTCATCGCCGACAAGATCTTTCTGGTGCACCCAGCCACGCTCGCGCTGATCACGGCAGCTCCCATGTTCGGCAATCTTTCGAGTTTTGCCTGGGCGCGGCTCGCCCAGGGCAGAAGAAAGGTTCCACTGGTCGTGCTCTTGCAGGTCTTCTTCGTCCTGCTCACCGGCGCGATCGCACTGATCCCCGGCGGGGCCAGTGGCGCGTGGATGCTCGTGTGCGCGCTCGTCGCAGCTCACCTGATTCTGGGTGGCATCGTGACGGTTCGGAGCCTGGTCTGGACCCTGAACTATCCACGAGACACGCGCAGTCGCGTGACCGCGCGGCTCGCGTTGATCACTACACTCACGATCGCTCTGACGGTTCTTCTGGGTAGTTGGCTGCTGGACCGCAATCCCGAAGCCTTCCGATGGATCTTTGCCGCCGGTGCGGGGCTGGGAGCCATCGGCGTGTTCGCCTTCGCGCGTGTTCCAGTCGTCGGTGAAGCGGAGCAACTCGAACTCGAGCGCGGTGCGCGGAACGTGGAGACGGCCGGCGACACATTCACGAAACGCCGTTCGGATACTGTACTGGGTGTACTGCGAAACGATCCGTTGTACGCGCGCTACCTCACCTGGCAGTTCGTCCTCGGCGTGTCGAATATGATGGTCGAACCCGCTCTCGTGTACCTGGTATCGAACCAGCTTCAGGCCAGTTACCTGACCAGCGTGGCGATCACCGTGGCTATTCCAATGGGCCTTGCCGTTCTGACCGTGCCGTTGTGGGCTCCGTACCTGGATCGCGTTCACATCGCCGAGTTTCGGGCCCGCCATAGCTGGTTTTTTGCCGCATCACAGGCACTGATCTTCCTGGGTGCACTCCATGGCTCGCTCTTGATTCTCGTGCTGGCGCGCGTCGTCATCGGTCTTGCGCGTGGCGGCGGCATGCTGGCCTGGCAGCTGGGGCACAACGATTTTGCCGACTCGGAACGAGTCGGGCTGTACATGGGCATCCACGTATCGTTGACCGGACTGCGCGGGCTGATCGCGCCTTTCGCCGGCATGCTGCTCTATGTCGGCTGGAACGGTGTCGAACTTCCGATCGTGGGCGTCGTGCCCGCGTTCGCGGGCCTGGGCGCCTATCTCATGCTGATCAGCTGCGCACTGAGCATGATCGCGAGCATCGGCTTCTATTTCCTGCATCAGCGCATCTCCCGAGGTCCATAGCTTCTCTACGAGGCCCAGCGATCAATTCCCCTCCTGAGCGCCACGGGGATTCGCCAAGACCTGAGTCCGCCCGTTACAGTGGTCCCTATGTGGCAAGAACTCCTTTCATTATTCGAGCCGCCGCTGTCCCGGCTCGAGGAGAGCGAAGCCGCCAAGCTGGCCTGGCTCGTGCGGCTGCGCTGGATCGCGCTCTGTGCCCAGGCGCTTTCGATCTTTCCCGCCCTGCACTTCCAGCTTCTGGAACCCCGGATATTGCCCGGATTCACCGGGGTGATTGCGGCGCTGGTCATCGTCAATGCACTGACCTGGGGCGCTCTGCGGCGCGGAGCGGAAATCGAACAACACCACGTCCTGATCCAGTTGACCGCAGACGTGATGGCTCTCGGCGCTCTTCTCGCGATGACGGGCGGTGCCTGGAACCCACTCGTAACGCTTCTGTTTTTCCACGCGGCGCTGGGCGCTTTCCTGCTGGAAGGTCGCATCAGCCTGGTATTTTTCTGGATCTTGATTGCCTGCCTTACTTCCGTGCAGATGGCCCCGTATATCCCACCCGGGCTAGCCCAGTCGCGAATCGCTCCGGAAATCCTCTTTCCTGCGCAGACCCTCGTGGCTTTGATGTTCTGGCTGCTCACGTCGTGGCTGTCGCGTACTCTGACGACGATGCAATCGTACTTCGCGGAACTGCGCGATACGCGTCGGCGAATTGATCGCCTGCGCGCCGTCGGAGCACTTGCTGCGGGTTTGTCTCACGAATTTGCAACCCCGCTGAATACCGCGATGCTCAAACTGGGACGCCTGCGGCGAAAGCACGGCCTCTGGGATCATCCCGATCTCGACCAGGCGATCGAATCCCTGGAGCGTTGCGAAGACGTATTGCGACATATGGCCGGCTCACAACTGCGTCCCGAGGGGCTCGAACTCGAAGTGCTCGATGTTGCCAACCTCGTCGATCAGGTCTGTGCTGCAGCGGCCAGTGATGACCCAGACGCGCCCTTGCGCCTCTTGCGCGAAGGTCGTGGCTCAACGACAGTGCGCGTCCCTTCGATTGCGCTCAGCCAGGCTTTGTTGAATCTCGTCGACAATGCGCGCGAATCCGGAGCTCCCGATCGCGCAGTTGACGTGGTCGTACGAACGAGCCGCGGCCAGGTTTCCGTCGAGATCTGCGATCGCGGTCCGGGCTGGCCCGAAGTCGTTCGCGCACATCTCGGAGAACCCTTCGTAACGACGAAGGCCGAAGGTGTCGGTCTTGGCCTATACTACGCCTACACCCTCGCAGCCGCAGTCGGAGGAGATCTGCGCCTGGATGATCGGGTGGGCGGCGGTGCGATTGCGCGACTCGTACTGCCGCTCTCGTCACCAGGGATGGAGGTTCTGGCTTGAGCGAATCCAAGGCCATGCTGATCCTCGAAGACGATGAACGCTTCGCAGAAACCCTGGCTACCGAGTACCGGGATCGAGGCTATCGCGTTGACTGCGCGAATGGCCTCGCAAGCCTGCGCGCCCTGCCCGAGTTTCCCTACGACTACGCGATCGTCGACCTGCGATTACGCAGCGACAGCGGACTCAATGCAATCCCCATCATCAAAGAGTTCTCTCCAAAAGCCCGCATTCTGATACTGACGGGATACGGAAGCATCGCAACAGCAGTGCGCGCAACCAAACTAGGAGCTTTCAACTATCTGACCAAGCCCGTAGACGTGGACGACATCGAACGCGCGTTTTCAAGCGACGGACACCGCCCCAGCGATGCGCGGGACACAGAAGACGAAACCGGCTTGAGCCTTGCCCGTCACGAGCGCGAGTACATCGAGTACGTCCTCGCCGAATGCGATGGCAATATCAGTCGTGCGGCGCGTCGTTTGGGACTTCATCGTCAGAGTCTTCAGAGAAAGCTACGAAAATACACGCCAAGATGAGGGGTTGTGGTCCGAAGAATGTACCTGGCACGGGGTGTGCGTAGTGACCGGGAATGCGCGAACTCCCGACTTGTCGCAAGCCGCCCTTCTGCCCCAATCCAGAATGTGATTACCACCGAACTTCGCAGGGTTGGAAGTTCATCAAGAAAGGCTTCTTCACTCGGGATGTGAACGCGAGGAAGATTCCGCGGTACATCCGTAAACGCAGCAACCGCTCCTTCGGCTCACCAGCCTACAGTCTCACTTACTGGCTCAAACGGCCCGACCTGCTCTCGCAGCTCTTCCACCGCGTGCTCGGTTGC
>JAAELY010000255.1 GCA_024226335.1 bacterium | reverse complement strand
TCCGGACCATCATCGTCTCCGATGCCGGTTGCGTAGGCGTTGTCGAAATACAGCCCATGCTCTTCGGCGTGCTGGAGCAGCATTTCCTGGACCGCGTTGCCGCGAGCGTCACGAAGGAATTCCTCGGTGACGTTGCTGCGTGCGGAACTCTTGAAGTTACGAACACGCACACGCTCGAAGGAACCAATCTTCTCGTTGTACGCGCCGGATTCGGCAGTGAACGCATCACCTTCGAGGGAAATCCTCGCGTTGACGCGCTGGAGTTCGACATCGTTGCTGTAGGTACGAACAGTAAGTTGCTGCCGCAGAACAGCCAACTTCGGCAACTTCCGGATCATCTGCGCAAGAAGATCGACCGGAATGCTTGCACCCGTGATCGGATCGCCATTGCCATCGACAGACGTAAACGTGGCATCAGAACCATCCGAGCCACCACCAAGCGGGTTGGCTCGAACGTCAGGGTTGCCACCAGTGATCTTGATCTCGGTGCCGTTCATCTCGAACCGATACCGGCGATCTTCGCGAGGAGCGGTGCCCGCACCAGGCGTGAAACCGAAAGACGGCTTCTTGACGATGGCGGACATCTTTTCGCGTGCCTCGGCACCACGAATCTGCGTGTCCATTTCGGCGAGGCGAGCCTCACCCTTTTCGAGAAGTTCGATCGACTCAACGTCGTCGATGCTGTCGTTGCGGAGCAGGATGTCGTTCATCTTGCCCGCGAGTTCGTCCCGCTGCTCGCGGAGACTCCGTGCGTCGTCCATTGGAGGACTCCTAAGTAAGACGGGACGTTGCGGACCCGTAGGCCCCCGCAGTCACCAAACTGAGTTCGACCAGGCGAGCCGCCCGCACCGTGCGGACGCTCGGACCTGATCGACGGTGTTGCCAAGTGTCGCCATCCTCAGCAACGATGAAACCCACTGACACGGATCCGTCGAAGTCGCCTCGTTCGAGTGCTTCGATCACGTCCTGCCGACAATCCGGGAGGTCGCATTCAAATCCGAGTCCATTCTCTCGCTCTTCGAATCGAAGAGTCCCCGCGCCTGTTCTTGCAAGCGGTACGCCGCCTGGATTGTGCTGGATGAACATCGAGACCGAGTCGTCGATCTGCATCGCACGAGGCTCGATCTTTTCGCGGTATGCGCGCGGGCGGTCGCGAAGGATGACGGAGAGACTGCGGTACGGGACCGCGATGCCCTCAATCGTCCGAGTCGATCCCGCTCGCGTCTTCGTCAGCGCTTCCGCTGGCATCATTCGGCGTTCGATCTTCATCAGCAGCCATTTCCTGATTCTGCTCCACCGGGAGCATGTTGGGACCAATTAGAATCTCGTCACCACCTTCGATCGGGGTGTAACCCATCATCGAACGTGCTTCGTTTCGGGTCATGATGCCCGATTGAATCGCGGTCTGGATTGCTCCGACCTGTTCGCTGAACGTGCCGCGAATCAGCGGAGCAGTGTCGAACCAGACTCGGTATCGCTCGCCGGAGTCGCGGCCTGGAAGCAACTTGAACCCGAGTTCGGTCTGGATCGACGCAAGGTATGACCCGAGGCAAGTGTCAACGTAAGCACGCGACATCTCGCTGGTCTGTTCCTGCGTCGAGTTCTCAAGGTTGTACAGGTACTGAGGCGGAACCCCGTACATCTGCGACACCTGGTTGATCGTAAACCGGCGAGCCGCGATCCAATCTTGGTCAGTAAGTGACTGACCGACCTGCTTCACGTCGGATTCGGTATGCACCACGATCGGACGAAGCATTCC
>JAAELY010000254.1 GCA_024226335.1 bacterium | reverse complement strand
GACCCACCATCACCCGAAGATTCTCTCCGTCGCCTAGACCGCGAGTTTGCGGACCGACTTGGACCAGAAGACCCAACTACGCCGTGCCGCCGCGACGGTTGTGACCGTGGAATCGTGAAGCTTAGGAACGGGCACGAAATAAAACCGGAATTGACAAGATTTGAAAAAGACTCCCCAATCTATTGAATTACCACTTCACTGGAATCAACGGATTGAGGAGTCAAGGATGACTGTCGAACTCGATGAAGTCTATCACGCGGACGTTCAGCAGAAAATGCGAGATGTTTACTGCAGTCTGTCGGAGAAGGATCGCAGACGCTATGCGGCGGCTGAAGTGGTCAAGTTGGGCTACGGTGGAGTCGCAGCTATCGCCGAACTCTTTGAGTGTAGTCGTGAGTCGATTGATCATGGAATGCGGGAACTCGACCAACTGCCTGATGATCCGGTCGGGGAACGCATCCGGCGACCGGGAGCGGGACGGAAGAAGGTTGAAGAGAAACAGCCCGAAGTCGTCCGAAACGTTCAGGCCATCATCAAGGAGCGAACTGCGGGCGATCCGATGCGTGAGGATGTCACCTGGACAGACCTCTCACCGCGTGAAATCGCCAACCAGATGGACGTTGAATTTAATATCGCGATCACACCGCCAATCGTTCGCCGAGTTCTTGGTGTGCTCGATTATCGACTTCGAAAGATCTCCAAAGTTCTCCCGGGGAAAGAGTCGCCCGATCGCGACCAGCAGTTCCTTCGCATCGCCGAATTGAAAGAGGAATTTCTAGCCTCCGGACAGCCAGTGATCAGCATGGACACGAAGAAAAAGGAGTTTTTGGGCAACCTGTACCGGAATGGGCGAGTCTACACGACCGAAGCGATCAAGGCCTTCGATCACGACTTTCCTTCCTGGGCCAGTGGCGTCATCATTCCGCACGGATTCTTTGACATCGCCCGCAATGAAGGCTATTTGCATCTGGGCCTGAGTCGTGACACCAGCGAGTTTGCCTGTGACAGTTTGCGGTTGTACTGGGAACAGGACGGGGCACGACTGTATCCCGACGCTCGCGAGTTGCTGTTGCTGTGTGACGGCGGCGGAAGCAACGGCAGCCGGACCCACATTTTCAAGCAGGATCTGCAGCAGATGGTCAACGAGTTGGGTGTGTCAGTGCGAGTGGCTCACTATCCAGCGTATTGTTCAAAGTACAATCCGATCGAACGCCGTTTGTTCAGCCATGTGACCCGCGCATGTCAAGGCATATTATTCGACACACTGGCGACCGTTCGATCACTCATGGAAAAGACGAGCACGAAAACGGGGCTCTCGGCGACCGTACGCGTCATTGAGAAAATCTACGAAACAGGCCGAAAGGCAAGCGAAGCCTTTAAGAAGAACATGCCGATCGTGTTCGACGACATCCTACCCAAGTGGAACTACCGAGTCGTCCCGCAGCCCAGTCCAGCCAAGATTCTGGTTTAATTAAATCGCCGTTCCTAAGTCACTGGTCGACGAGTTGGTCCTCGACACGTTCGTCCAAGCGTACGAACAACTCGATCACTTCCGGCTCGACGAGGACTTCGGGGTCTGGCTGCGGACGCTCTGCCGGTATCGGATCCTCACGGAGCTGAAGCGGGCGAAACGCGAGAAGGCCATGCACGAGCGCTATGCCGTGGAACTGCGACCGCGGCTGTTGGAGAAGGCCGCGCTGCTGCTCGAACAGGAGCCCGAGCCGAACGACGAGCATCGGGCGTTGGAGAGTTGCCTGGAGAAACTGCCGGCGCACTCCCGTGAGTTGCTGGCGTGGCGCTACGAAAGGGATAAGAGCAGCCGTGAGATTGCGCGGCGGAAGGACCGTTCGGTCACCTGGGTGACCACCACGCTATGCCGGATTCGCAAGACGTTGCGGCAGTGCATTCAATCGGCGATGGCCGGGGAGTCGTCGCCATGAACCGCGATCGTTTCGAAACGCTCGTCGGGAGATACCTCGATCAGGCCATCGACGAGGAAGAGGCCAAGGAACTGCTGGAAGCGATTTCCCGGCAGCCGGACCTCTGTGAAGAGATGCTTCGGGACGTCGGCACGGCGCAGGCCCTCGAACGATGGGGACGGCCAGATCAAGAGGGTCTTGCCGAGCGCGTGATGGCTCGCCTGCGCGACGCGGCCGACGGCGAGCACATGGTGGAAGATGTCATGCGACGCCTGCCGCGCGGGTCTCGGCCGGGCGCTTTGCCCGCGGCATCGGGCCGGCGGCCACCCAAACGGTACGTTGTCGGGGCGGCGGTGGCGGCATGCCTGCTGCTGGCGGTCACCTTCGCCCTGCTTTCCCGTCGGACACCCGCTGCCCAGTTGCTCGAGACCGACGAGGGCGTGGTCGTGCGTCGCGGCGATCGGGAGATTGCGGGAACGGTCGATCTCGGTTTGCGCTGGGAAGACAAGCTCGACGTGCCCGATGGCCGCCTGGCGGTGATCGAGTTCACGGATCAGACCCGGATCGAATGCGAGGGCGCCGCGTCGCTTAGCCTTCGCCGCGACGACAAGAAGCGCTGGGTAGAGGTCTCAAGCGGCCGGCTCGACGTCCACGTACGACCCCAGGCAGAGCGACAACCGATGACCGTGG
>JAAELY010000253.1 GCA_024226335.1 bacterium | reverse complement strand
GAAGAACTTCGCGAAGTTCTCTACCTGGACGAAGCTCGGCTGATCGCCGTGGATCACGCACCCGACGTCGAGGTGCATCCCACGGATCGCCTGATGCCTCCCCCGTACCCGGCTTCGGAGATCTGGCCGCTGGCCCAGCCCAGAATCCCCAAACTCGCCATGGGTAGTGACGGCGTCGATCGGACCCAGGCCGTGAGTGCGATAGACGGGAATTTCGCGCCTCCCGGCCCGCTGAGGCCACCGCCTCTACGCGGTCAGACCCATCCGCACACCCTCACTCTCGACTTCGGATCTCTGGAGGGATTGCGCGAACCCGTGCTGACTCTTACCGGCTGGCTCCAGTGGGGCGATGCGAGCACCAATATCGCGATGTCGCAGAATCGAAGTCTGGCAGTCATTCCTCTCACGCTGGAGATGGAGACTCCCGACGGGAACTGGCATCCCGTGCCGGTCACCGTCGGCCGGCCCGCCGGAAAGACCAAGACGATCGCCATCGATCTGACCGGGAAACTGCATCCAGGGACGAAACGTCTGCGACTTCAGACCAGTTTCGAACTTCGATGGGATCGTATCGCTCTCCTCGAAAGAGTACCCCGCAGCGCCGCTCAGATTCATTCCATCAAGCCGGACCATGCCGAACTTGGCTGGCGCGGCTACTCGGAGATTCGCTCTCGCGCTCCTCACCATCCGACGACGCCCGACTGGAATACGGTCAACCAGCAGCCTCCCTGGCGCACCACGCCCGAAGGCTGGGCGACGCGCTACGGAGACGTACGTGAACTCGTAGATGGACGCGACGGGAAACTCGTTTTGCTAGGTGGTGGCGACGCGTTGGATCTGCGCTTTGCAGCGTCTGCGCTTCCGCCCGTGCCCCCGGGCAAGGTCCGAAGTTTCTTCTTTCGCTCGGTGGGCTGGGACAAGGACGCCGATCACAACGTAGTGGACGGAGATACCATTGAACCGCTGCCGGTCCTCGCCGAAGCCGACGACGAGTGGCGGGTTCGCTTCAATACACGCTGGATTCCCGGAGACACGGGAGCCCAGTCCGCCAGGCCTGCGACTCGGTAGCCTCTTTCCCTGAATCATCTCCTCCGGTCGCAAGGCGATCTGGGTGCTCGGCGTGCATCGGGTTGCCGCCCTCGAGAACCCGGCCGTCTGCCAGAGTGCCATAATGCCGGAATGTCGGATCTCGAAGCTCGGCTCGCCGCCTATATTTCGACCCAATTGCCAGACGTGGAAGAACTCCAGGTCCGGGATCTGGATCGCATCTTCGGCGGTGCGTCGCGTGAGACCTATCGCTTCGTGCTCTCGTATCGCGACGGGACCCAGCCGATCAGCCGACCGTTGATTCTGCGACGCGATCCTCCCGGAAGTCTGATTGAAACCGAGCGCGCCATCGAATTCGGTGCCTACAGGGCTTTTTACGGCACGTCTGTGCCCGTACCCGAGGCTCTCTGGCTCGAAGAGGACGAGCGCTGGCTCGACTATCCGTTTTTCGTGATGGAAGAACTCGTCGGTTTCGAAGCTGGACCGCAGGCGATCGTCGCTCCACCGTACGCGCAGCACGCCCAGAGCTACGCCGAACGGAAGTGGGCGATTCTCGGAGAGATCTCCCGGGCTGATCCGAAGGCACTGGGTCTGTTCGAGGTGATGGAATCGGTCGCGCCGGATCTGTGCTGGAAGCGCGAACTGGAGTATTGGGAAGCGCGCATCGATCGCGACGAACTCTGCCCCCAGCCGATCATCCGTGCGGCGATCCGCTGGTTGCGGCGCAATCCTCCCCCGGCCCCGACCCGTCTGAGCGTCGTGCACGGCGACTTTCGCACTGGAAACTTCCTGTACGACGATCGAGGTGGGATCCATGGCATTCTCGATTGGGAGATGGCCCATCTGGGCGACCCACTCGAAGACCTTGCGTGGTCCATCAATCCGGTCTGGCGCTGGGCGCGCGACGAACGGGCCGGCGGGCTGGTTTCGAATCTCGAGGCGATTCGCATCTGGGAGCAGGCCAGCGGTTTCAAGGCGGATCCCGATGCACTGCACTGGTGGGAAGTGTTCTCGAGCGTGAAGGGCCAGGCGATCTGGGTCTCGGGTGCGAAGGAGTTCACCGACGGCAAGAACCAGGATTTCATCCTGGCGCTGTCGGCGTGGTTGGTGGGCAATAGTCAGGACCGCGCGGTCCTGCACACCCTGGGAAGATTGACGTGAAGCCGGACGTGAAGCGCCTTTTCGATGTGGCTGCGGCCCATCTTCTGACGAAGACCGCTCCCGCGTTGGGTGATGCCTACCAACAATCCAGTACGAGCGTGCTGGCCATGCTCCTGATCGAAAGCGGACAGGAGTTCGAACGAGCCGCGCAGCGTCGCGTGGAAGAGAACTCGGAACTGCGAAGTATCTTTGCCGAGGCGAGTTCCGTGGTGAATGACTCCGATCTGGCCGCGCGGCTCGACGAAGCTTCACGCGGAGAGGACGGCAGTCTGCTGATCTCGAATCTGGATGCGGTCAATGCTCAACTGCGCGGTCTTCTGATCGAGTTGCACGCGCACGTCGAGGAACTCGACTCCCCACAGGCTCGGCAACTCGAAGACTCGATCTGGCGGGAGCTGGTCGCTTCGACCGAACGTCGGAAAATCATGATCGGATCGTTCTGAAGGCGGTCACCGAGGAGAACGCAATGCCAGACTGGACTACCCGACAGATTCCCGATCAAAGGGGGCGTGTGTTCGTCGTCACCGGTGCCAATAGCGGTATCGGCCTGGAGGCCGCGCGCGAACTATCGGGAGCCGGAGCCAGTGTCGTGCTGGCCTGTCGCAGTGCGAAAAAGGCCGAAGCGGCGGCGGCTTCGATCCGACGCTCTTTCTCCAATGCGGAGCTCGAGATCCTGCCCCTCGATCTGGCCGACCTCGCGTCGGTTCAGTCCTTCGCCAAGCAGTTCGCCCAGAATCACTCGCGCCTCGACGTGCTGATCAACAACGCAGGCATCATGGCCATTCCTCGTCACGAAACGGTCGATGGCTTCGAGATGCAGTTCGGCACCAATCACCTGGGGCACTTTGCGCTTACTGGCCTGCTATTCGAACATCTG
>JAAELY010000252.1 GCA_024226335.1 bacterium | reverse complement strand
GGCGCGTCGGTTCACTTCGATGCTCGCGGAATCGACGACATGATTCTCGATACCGGCGTCGAGCAGGTAGCGGTGGATCCAGAAGCCGTCGCGTCCCGCTTCGTAGCACGTGAAGACACGCGCATCATCCGGCAACCCGAATGCCTTCTTCGCCCGCTGGACTTCCCGAGAGAGCGATCGGAGATTTCTCGCAGCGATCGTCTTCTGCCGGCTCTTGTTCCCGAGCCCGGTCCCGAACGCGAGGCGCCACTTCTCCCAGCCCAGCTCCAGGGCGACAAAGAGGACGGCGTCTGAGTTGGTAGAATCGTTCGTGTAGGTCGTTGTCATGAGTGTGCTCCTGGGTTTGATTGACCAGTGGGAGCGTACTCTCAGCGACCTACATTTTGCGCGCAGCTCCGCGCATAGCATCTAACGATTGAGCTCAGTTGCGGGCCGCGGCGACGGTGCCCCGACCGCACCACCATGGTAGGAACTGGAAGCGAAGAGTGGGCCGGCGATAGCCGGACCTCTGAGCGGTTGTGCGTGCTGCGCGCGACGGCGGCCCGTCGACTGCAGCGAGTGGTTAGATCCCGACCGCGGATGCCGTGCGGAGGCGACGGCGAGGACTTGCTCGGCCGAACGTCACGAACCTGCGCAGCAAGGGCACGGCCGGACAATGCCCCGGGACGAAAGAGGAGTGCCGCGACGGCCTGTTGGGCGTGTTTGCACGTGGGCGCCTTGGGCCTGTTGTGCGCGGTGGGCCACCAGCTCGCTGCCCAACCACCACCGTTCGGATGCCGTGAGTCAACTGCGAGGATGCAACGGTGGGGCGCAGGAGGGTGGCTGCAACGTACCGAGACGGCCGCTCGTGGACACGCGTTCAGCGCCGGAGCGTGCGCACGAACAACAGTGACCTCTCTGCCTGATAGAGGTTCGACAGGGATCTAACGATTGAGCTCAGTTGCGGGCCGCGGCGACGGTGCCCCGACCGCGCAACCATGGTAGGACCTGGAAGCGAAGAGTGGGCCGGCGATAGCCGGACCTCTGAGCGGTTGG
>JAAELY010000251.1 GCA_024226335.1 bacterium | reverse complement strand
TGGGGGGCCGGAGGTGAGCAGGCGGTGCTCAAGCAGGCTCGTCGGGCCAGAAGTCGGGCTCGGGTTCTGGTGCCGGGCGGGCCGGGGAGATCGGCGGGGCGCGGGCTGAGAGGCCCAGATGGCGCAGGATTGCGGAGACGATCCTCGGGTACCTGAATCTCGTGATCAATTCGACGTTCTCGGAGAACGTCGCCAACGGAGATCTTGGCGGTGCGATTACGGGCCTGGGGCTCGTGATCCAGTCGTCGACGATCGTGAACAATCGCGTGGAGTCACCGGGGCGAAGTGGCGGTGGACTCTGGGGGCAGGGAGTCGTCTGGGGCTCTGTGATCGCGAACAACAGCGCTCCTTTGCGCGCGCCCGACTGCGACGGCTCCTTCACGAGTCGCGGGTACAACTTGATTGGCGACGCGAGCGACTGCGATTTCGAAGCGCTTCCAAGCGATCTGGTAGGCGAAATCGAGGGAAGGGTCGACCCGCTTCTAGGCCCGCTGGCGGACAACGGCGGCGCGACCTTGACGCACAAGCCACTCGAAGACAGTCCGGTGCTCGATGTCATTCCCGAGGATGTGTGCCTGGCCGAGGTGGGCGAGGATCAGCGGGGCCAGGTGCGGCCGTTGAATGGCCGCTGCGAGATCGGTGCGCTCGAAGTCGACAGCGGTCTGCCGGGAGATTTCGACGGTGACGGAGACGTCGATGGCGAAGATGACCGAGCGCGCACGGTGTTTCAGTTGCTCGAGTCCCTGGAACAACTGATCGAAGACACCCGCGCGCTTCCGCACCCCGACCTCGCTCGCATGGTGTTCATCCCCGGCCGTGCGCGCGCCAAGATCGAGGAGAGCCAGCAACTGCGTGAGCGCTACTACCCGTACGAGATCGTATACCGGCCCAGGCTCTTCACCGCGCGCTTCATGCTCGACTACCACGCCTACTACGTAGAGCGGGCGAGGGCGCCACGCGAGACGATTCAGCAGAACCTGACGCAGCTGCGAGAGGTGCAGGACAAGCTCGACGACCTGATCGACTTTCCCTACTGACGTCCAGAGCTTCCCCACTCCTAGAGTCTGGCCCTTCCGCCGATACGTTGGAAATGGGGCGCGCTCGCACCAGGTTGGCATACTTGGCCCATGTTGCCGCGAACCCTGCGACCCGAGCTGCACCTGCGACAGCGCACGTCAGCGGTCGCGCGCGCAACGGAAGGGCGATAGCGATTGAGTTCGAGAGTCACGGCAGACACCTCCGTCACGCCGCCCGGTCTGGGTGCGCGCGTACGGCTGGCGTCCGCGATCACGCTGAGCGGAAGCTTCGGCTCTCAGGGTCTGCGGCTCGTGGGCAATTTGATTCTGACCCGGCTGCTGGTTCCGGAGGCGTTCGGCGTCATGGCGCTCGTGAACGTGACCGTCTACGGGCTGCAGATGATGTCGGACCTGGGCATCCGAGCGAGCATCGTGCAGAGCCAAAGAGACGACGAAGCCTTCGTTCACACCTTGTGGAGCGTGCAGGTCGGCCGCGGTTTCGTGCTCTGGGCGGTCGCTTCGGCGCTGGCCTTTCCGCTTGCAGCCTTCTACGCGGCACCGGATCTGCGCAGCCTGCTGCCAGTGGTGGCGCTTACGGCGGTGATCGACGGCTTTGCTTCGACGCGATTGTTTACCCTCAACCGCAAGCTCGTGCTCGGTCGGCTGACGGCGATCGAACTTGGCGCTCAGGCCACCGGCATCGGACTGATGATCGGCTACGCGCTGTGGAGTCCGAGCGTCTGGGCCCTGGTCGCCGGCACTCTGGTTGGCAGCACCAGCAAGACTCTGTTGAGTCACCTGGCCATTCCGGGAGCGACCGATCGCTTTGCCTGGGATCCGACAGCCGCGCGCGAGTTGCTGGGCTTCGGTCGCTGGATCCTCCTGAGCAGCGCCACCAACTTCCTTTCGAGCCGGGGGGACGTGCTGTTGCTCGGCGCGCTGATGTCGCTTCCGGCGTTGGGCATCTACTCGCTTGCCATCGTGATGACCAACGCCGCGTCCAGCATCATCGGTGCGCTCCGCTCGCGCGTGGTCCTGCCGGCACTGAGCCAGATCGTGCGCGAAGAGCCCTCCCGGCTGAGTCCCATCTACTACCGGGCCAGGCGCGCCCTCGAGTTTTTGGGGCTGTCGATCGCCATGGTGCTGGTCGCCGGGGGCGATTCGATCGTGAACGTGCTGTACGACCCTCGTTATTCGGACGCCGGTTGGATGGTTCGCATCCTGGCGCTGCGGCTGGTGCTCGCGGCCGTCGGGGGGCCGGGTGCCATGTGCCTGGTGGCACTCGGCAAGCCGCAGTACATGTTCTGGGCGAACCTGTCGCAGGCGTTGTGGCTGGCCTGCTGCGTCCCCTTGGCGATGTACCTGGGAGGACTGCATGCCACCATCTGGGCGATCGCAAGCTATGATCTGCCGGCCTCGCTGATCATCAGTGCAGGGCTCGTTCGCTGGCGCGTGTTCTCGCTGCGCCAGGAGCTGCGCTTTGTCCTGCTTGCAGCGCTGGGCATGGTAGTCGCCCTGATTGTACGACCCTGGTTGGGATCTCTTTTTGGATGAGTGTTCGCGTCGTCATCCCGCAAAAGCCGGGTATCAACAGCTATCTGGAACTCCTGGGCGAGGCGCTGGCCGAGGAGGGTTGGACCGTGGAGTACGCGTTCCCCCCGAACCCGGACTCGCTCGCGCCCATCACCTGGATCCACTGGCCGGAGCAGCTCACCGACTATCAACGGCCGTCAGCAGACGACGTGGAGCGCATCGGCGCGTGGCTGCAGGCGAGTGCACGGCAAGGAGTGCTGGTTTGGACCGTGCACAACACGCATCGACACGGGATGCCCGACGATCCGGGATTTCGCGCGCTGTACGAGCTGACTGCCAGGCACGCCCAGGTGCATCTGCACCACGGCCACCGTTCGGTCGAACGAGTTCGCGCGGAATTTCCCGCGGCAGAACCCATTGTCACGTCTGTGTTCCGGCACGGCGGATACTGGGATCTGCTGGGCGAGCACACGCGCGAGAGCGCGCGTGCGTCGTTGGGCATCGCGCCCGACGCTCGGGTGCTGCTGGTGTTTGGTCAGGTACGCGAATCGCGCGAGTACATGTTGGCCCTGCGAGCGGCGCGCGTGAAGGGCTGGCGGGTGCTGGTCGCGGGACAGCTTCCGCGTGTGCGACGGCGCGAGCGCCCGGGTTTCTGGCTTGCGGTGCGCCGTGCCGGCGATCGATTCGAGCATCGAGCGGGCCCCTTCGAACCCGAGCAGGTCGATCGGCTGGTCAAGGCTGCAGATGCCGTCTTGATTCCGCGGTACGAGTGCCTGAACAGCGGCAACGTGTTCCTGGGCTTTACCTTCTCGCTACCCGTGTTGGGCCCCGACGTGGGGAACGTGGGTGAGGTGCTGCGCGAAACCGGAAATCCGTTGTTCGAGCCGGGACGCGCGGGCGATCTGGAGCGTGCGCTTCTGGAGTTGTCGCATCAAGACGGGCCCGCCCTGGGTCGGCGGAACGCGAACTGGCTGGAGCAGAACTGCCAGTGGGAGCAGGCGGCGCGCATCGCGATCGACGCTATCGGGCGCGTGCGCGCAGAGGCGAGTGTTGCGTCGAAGGCGATTGCACCCGAGAATGCCTGACCATGTCGGCTGCGAATGACATCGGCGCACAAGGAACGCTACGCAATCCACCTGCTTATGCGTGGGAAACTGCACTCACCTTTGGCGTGGCCCTGGCGATGTTCGCGAGTTATCTGGACCACACGCCGCAGTGGGACGAGCTGTACCACATGCTCGCGGCGCGCTCGTGGCTCGCGGAGGGCACCTTTCGTATCGCCGACGGAAGCTACCCGCGCGCCTGGGCGTTCACGCGTCTGATCTCGTGGTTCTTGACCCCGGGCGATACCAGTCTGGTTGCTGCACGAATTCCGGCTGCACTCGCCGGTGCGGGCCTGGTGGCCTTGTTGTTCAAGATGACGGCGGACGCCGCCGGGCGTCGCGCTGGTTGGATCGCGGCGTCGCTGCTCGCGACCTATCCAGTCTGCATCTACTTGTCGCAGATCGTGCGCTTCTACACGCTTCAGGCGCTGTTGTTCGCGCTCGCAGCGTTCCTGCTGTACCGCATGCTGGCGCGCCCGAGTACATGGCCACATCAGGCGTTGCGAGCGTTGCTGCTGGTTGCGTTCCTGGTGTTCGCCAACGAGCTTCAGCCGCTGACACAGATCGGAACTCTCGGTCTTGTGGTGTTCGCAGGCCTGGTGCTGGGTCTGCCCATCCTTCTCAGCCAGTTGGCCGCGGGCCGCGCATGGCTGATCGCAGGGTTGTTCGTCGCTGGCGCGATGCTGTTCGCTGCAGTGGTTGCCTCCGGTGTGCTGGACGACAGTTGGGCGCTCTTTCGTCATGCGCCGGGCTGGGCCGAGCATTACGCGAACGATCGACGGGTCTACGATCGTATCTTGACGCACAACTATCCCACGCTCTGGCCGTTGCTGCCGGTTGTGACGCTAGTGGCGCTGCGTCGCACACGCGATTTCACTTTGTTATGCGTATCCGTTTTCGGCATCGGTCTCGTGGCGTCCTCCTTGGCCGCATCCAAGGCACATCGATATCTGTTCCCGGCGATGCCATTTTTCTTCGCCCTCGCGGGCATCGCCATCTCCGAGACTTTGCCCGTCCTGCAACAGCTGGCGCGCGAAGCGGTGCGATCCGTACTCGGAGCCGATCTGCCGAGCACAGCGATCCGCTGGCTTTCCCGGGGCGTGAGTGCGGCGGTGCTCGGGTTCGTCGTGGTGACCAATCCCGTTTCGCGCGACGGCTTGAAGATGTTGGTTCTGACGGATGCGCAGTGGCCGGACTACCGCTATCGCGGCTTTGCGGACTGGGAACGAGCCGCGCCGCTGCTCGCGCCTCTTGCCGAGCAGGCGGAAGTCGTGCTGACTTCTGCGGGCGTGAAGTCCTTGTTCTATCTCGGACGGATGGACTACGACGTGAGTGCCACGCTCACGAAGGAGACCGATACCGGGGGAGAATTCGGGATCGATGCCAAGACCGGCCGGCCCGTGATCGCAAGCGCCGATTCGCTGCGCAGACTGATGGCCCAGCACCGCAGCGGGCTGGTCGTGATGGAAGTCCGCCGTTGGCGCATTCCATTCCTGGTTCCCGAGGGCTTTGCAGATGAACTCGTCGCCAGCACGCGTCGAGTCGATCTGCCGAAGGACACGGGACTGATGGTCTTCGAATGGGGCGGGATCTCGCGTCCGTAGCTCAGCCGCCCTGCGGCTGCCTGCCCTTTTCGACTGCGGCCTTGAGCATTGCGCGGATGCGCTGGTTCGCGCGCTCGCTGCGGAAGTGCTGATCGGCGCGCTCCCAGGCCTGCTGGCCCATGGCGAGCCGAAGTTCGGGATCGCTGGCCAGCATCGAGATGCGATCGGCCATTGCTTCCACGTCGTGTTCCTCGACCAGGAAGCCGGTTTCTCCATCGACCACGATATCCACCAGGCCCTCGTGCCGGGTTGCGACCACCGGCACGGCGGCCGCTGCGGCTTCCATGACCGCGACCGGACTGCCTTCGCGATCTCCGTTTTCGGCCACCACGGAGTGCTGCAGGAACACGTCGGCATCGCGCATGAAGCGAAAGACTTGCTCGTGTGGCTGCGCGCCGTGTACGAACACCCAGTCGCTCAGACCCTGGCTGCTAACAAAGTCTTCTACCTGCGCATCGAGTGGGCCCGAGCCGATTACTTCCAGGCGCAGGGGAGTCCGGGTCTGGCTGCGCGCGAGAACGGCAGCCTCGAGTGAGCGCAGCGGTGCCTTCTTGCCGGTCATCCGGCCCACGATCAGCAATCGACATGACAAAGTGTCGGCGTGGCATTGCGGCAGTACGGCGGGAACGTCCACACCACAGGCGTTGACCTCGAAGTGAACCGAGCGTGCCAATTCGGAGAGCCGGTGGCGCATGGCCTGGCTCACGACCAGCACGCCCTGGGCGGCTGGCAGAACGTGTCGGAGGCTTTCGCGATACGACTCGTTCTCGAGCGTTGCAGACGCGTCGACTCCGTGAAAGCGCACGATGAACGGAACGCCCGAACGCTGGAGGGCGGGGAACGCCCACGCGGCGATGGTGCCGAACTCGACGAAGATGACATCGGGGTCCAACGCGCGGATGTGTTCGAGCAGCCGATCTTGAACGTCCGGTGACCAGGAAGGCCCACCGCCAGGTGCCCGACGCTGTTCGCGCCAGCGCGCCTTGAGCCGGGGCGCGTTCCAGAAGCCGCCTTGCGGCGGGTCGGGCGCGAGTTCGGCGACCGATGGCAGGTCAGAGAACTGGCACAGCAACTGCTGGTCCACCGTCGTGGCGATGATGCCCACGAGTTCGCTTCCGAGCGAGCGCGCGTGCTCGATGATGAAGGTTTCCGAAATCACGGGGAAGCGCGGGCACAACATCAGTACGCGCATCAGAATTTCCGCTGGCTGATCCGACGGTTCAAGAGTCTTCGCCCCCTGGCACTGGTTGTATCTCACCGCTCGAAGCGGCGACCATAGCCATGGCGAAATAGCGCAGTGACGGGCGGATCAACAGCGAGGTGCGGCGACAAAGTCGGGCGAAGATCCAGGAGGCACCGGGAGTTCCCGGATGGCGAACACTCTGCGTTGTTTTTTCGGACCGTCCCGGCCATCCGGGGGGGATTGCGGTGAACACCCGCGAGGGCGAGGCGCCGCGGCTCCGGTCAGACGTGTGACGTTGCGCGACGCCGTCGCAGACCTACGACCAGCAGCACGGCGGATGCAATCAAGAGCGGAAGCGCGAGCAAGTCGATGCCGAGCGCGACACTCGCCGTTGCAGCGGAGAATCCGATAGCACTCATCCCCAGTACGAGCATTGGAGTGGCGCAACACACGATCGCGAACAAGGCGCTGGCCGCACCGGCCAGGCCCAGCTTCACCAACGACCCCGGGGCTGCAGGATCGACCAGTGCGATCGCGATCTTGGGTGGCACCAGCTGCTTTGCGAAGTCCGACGTGCCGGAGGGACCGCGAACCTCGAGCCACAACGCGTCCTGGGCAGCATCGGTTTGCAGCGAAAACCGGGCAAAGCCACAGCAGCTCTGTTCGAACTCGATGAAGCGTGCCAGCTCCGCCCGCATTTCGCTGGACTCGGCGAAGCGCAGCGCGAGGCCGTCGCTCAGGTACTGCGCAGCTTCAATGCACCTGGCGAGGCCGCTGCGCAGTTCCCGCTTGCGTTGCGCGAGCTGATCTTCGGGCAGCGTGCACTTTACCTCGCTATCGCATTCGTTCATCTGGTTGCTCCTCAATCTTCGAGCCCCGCGAGGATGTCGCACTTCGACAGGTCACCGGCGCAGAGACAGGTTTCCAGGGCATTGCGCAGTGCCTTCTGCATGTGCTTCAGGTCCCGGATCTTGGCCGCAATCTCGTCGAGCTTCTGCGACGCGAGCGCGCCAAGTTCGCTGGGGGACTGGCGTATAGGAAGTATAGCACCCCTGTCTCCCTAATAAGACCATCCATTTTCGGCTGTTGAGAGCCGGCAGTCGGGGAATCTGGGGGCTCTCGAACGGACTTTGTGTGGTCGGGAGATCGGCTGCTCGAGGAGCGAACGGCGGCGGGAGCGCTGGGGGTTCGGT
>JAAELY010000250.1 GCA_024226335.1 bacterium | reverse complement strand
GTCATCGGACAGGTAATCGAGAATCGCTTGCCAAAGGTCACTCTTCCTGGGGAAATCTCCGGCGATCATGGCATCGAACCGATCCGGCTGATCGGCATGAGGCCCCTTGTCGACTTCAACAGAATAGTCCTCATCCGGACGCTCGTCTCCGACCAACGCAGCCATGATGGCGCGAAGGGAACTCTTGGAGATGCCCATTACGGCCACTTTTCCCGAAAGGCCCCATTCGTCTTTTCGCGCACGCAGCAGACGCAGCGCCCGCTTCTCGGGGAAGTGGGGGCCCGTGGGGACAGTCATCTGCCGTCCGTAGATGGTCGTGGAGGTAACGTGGTTTGCCACGTTGTCAAGGATTGCAGCGGCATAGCCGGCCATGGTCCAGGTGAAGACGTAGCACGAATTGCGATTGATCCGCGTATGCAGCGAGGGATTCTCGTGAGGGATCGTCGTTGAGATTTCCAACACGGCCGGAACGGTCGCGGTAGGTGCAGCCGGATGGATGACGTCCATGCGATGCACGATCGTACGCTTGTCGGTGCCAATCGTAGATACCTCGATATTCCGATCGATACGAAAACCTTCGGGAATCACGTAGACCCAGAGCGGATTGATCCGGTACTCGACGGTTTCCGTGCCGCGATCGACCAGGAACCTGTCGTATGTTGCAATCCGCTTCTCGTCCCACCGGATGAATTCGTCCATCAGCGGGCTGAACGACGGTTTCTCAGGGGCGATGCCTCGGTTTGCGCCGAAGACGCGATAGAGGTACAAGACATCGATGTACATATTCGCGCCGTGGGCACGCGAGTCCTTCCGGTAGTCCACCTCGACGACAAGCATGCCGTCGTTGAGAAATGATCCGATCAGTTCGTTATCCGGGACGGTCCCCAGTCGCTCGGCGGCCAAGTTCTTGACATAGACGACCATCGGCATAGGTTGCCCCGCCGGTTCGTTGGGAGCGAACGCGCGAAACTCCAGATTGCGTTTCAAGAGAGGGCTGCGAAACGTGCCGGTCTGAATGGGAGCGAGCCCGGCGGCAGCAGTGGGTGAATCAGCGCGGGCTGCCGAACACGCAACGGCGAGTGACATTGCTACGGTCAGCGCAGTGACTCGTTTGGACGAGCTCTGGCAAGTCATCTTACGATCCTTTCGTGGTGCAGGACAGCCGGCGACATATCTCTACCGCGTCCGTGATCCGGCCGTCCGGTGTTCCTGCGTCGATGTCGGCCAT